>JAPOYX010000281.1 GCA_026706345.1 Gemmatimonadota bacterium
CGTTTATGTCCCAAGGCTTCCATTCGAAATCGCGCTGGAAATCTGGAATGACGTACCTTCCCTCCTTGAGCCTGCTGATGACCGTGTTCAGACTAATGTGATCGGGTTTCTGCGCATCCTTCATTCTTTGTCTCCTTCATTGATAATCTCCTTCAACAACCCCTCCGTCTCCTTCTCCAAGGCCAGTACATCGGCCATGATTTCTTCCAGAGACCGCATGGGCTTCCGCATATAGAAATACCGTTTAAAGCCGATCTCGTATCTGATTCGCACACTATCGGGCTGATACTATGCGTCGGCTACATACGGAAGAATCTCCCGTCGAAGTAACACTCAACGGCTTTTTCTACATTACGCCGGATCGTTTCAACCAACTGCTCCTCCCTGCGTATGGATGCCATATCCAAGTGCGCTCATCGCGTAATCGCCGTCGACTTTTTCATTGCCGGCTACGAAGCTAATCTCGGGGCTGGACTCCGATCCCTGCTGCCGTATCAGTTTCTCTTCGGCTCAGTCGTCGCTACGGTCAGATGGTTTTGCCCGCGCTTCTTTGCGTATCCGTGCAGCCATTTCTTCCAGCACGGGGTCGGAATACCGCCTGGTATTGAACCATTCTACCCGTTCGTCAGGCGTCATATGGGCTGTTTCAGCAGTAATGCGGGCACGAGCTTCCCGCGTGAATTTGATGCGGTCGAATTTCTTTTTTGCGCGAGAGGAATCCGTCATGACGGTTCACTCCCTCCCAAGATCTCATCCAACAACCCTTCCGTCTCCTTCTCCACTGCCACGATATCCGCCCGGATCTCCTCCAGCGACCGCATAGGCTGCGGCTTGTAGAAGTACCGCGTAAAGCTGATTTCGTAGCCGATCTTCACGCTATCCGGTCGGTACCATGCGTCAGTCGCATAGGGCAGGACCTCGCGCCTCAGAAATGCTTCGATACCCCCCGCTTCCTGCAACGGGATCTGTTCGGTGTCGCGAAGATCGGAGTCCGGTTCGTATTCCACCACGGCCGGTTTGCCATCCATTTCGACTTCAAACAAGCCTCGTAGCGGATCGGGTACGGTTCCCTTCCTGTGGATCTTCCGTATAATGGGCGTTCCATCTTCGCTTCGGTTGCCGCTTGGGATTGACCCGGAACCTGCCTTGAGGTCCTTGATCTCTGCGGCTTTGTACACCCGGTTCGGATCGGCGCCGGCGATGCGGAGAGGCCGGTCCATGGTCACCTTCCAGTACCCGAAAGCGGCGTTGTCGAAGATCCTGCTTTCATCGGTTTCTTCGAAAGCCGAGAAAGTATCGCAGATACGGGTGATTTCGTCTTCCCCGAGTTCGCAGTTCTTGTTGCCAAGATTCTTGCGCAGCGGCTGGAACCACTTGGTCGCGTCGATCAACTGTACCTTGCCCCGGCGATGCTCGGGTTTGCGGTTGGTGAGGACCCAGACGTATGTCGCGATACCAGTGTTGTAGAACATGTTGAGCGGCAGGGCGACGATGGCTTCCAACCAGTCGTTCTCGATGATCCACCGACGGATGTTGCTTTCGCCCTGTCCAGCGTCGCCGGTGAAGAGGGAACTTCCGTTGTGCACTTCGGCGATGCGGCTTCCAAGCGGCGTGTCCTGTTTCATCTTGGCTAGCTTGTTGGCTAGGAAAAGCATCTGCCCGTCACTAGAACGGGTTACTAGGGAGTATTCAGGGTCTCCACCATGTTCGATTACGAAACGTGGGTCGCGCATGTCTTTCTTACCACCCATGCGATCCAGGTCGGTCTTCCAGCTTTTACCATAGGGCGGATTGGAGAGCATGAAGTCAAAATCCTCGGACGAGAAGGCGTCATTGGAAAGGGTAGAATGTTCGGGACCGCCCACGATGTTGTCGGCGGCGTCACCCCCTCCCTTCAGCAGCAGGTCCGCCTTGCAGATGGCATAGGTTTCGGCGTTGATCTCCTGGCCGTACAGGTGAGTGGACACCTGCTTGCCGCGTTCTTCGGCCAGTTCCATCAGGGTATCTTCGGCCACGGTCAGCATGCCGCCGGTTCCGCAGGCGCCGTCGTAGAGCAGATAGGTGGATGACTGGATCTGGTCCGCGATGGGCAGGAAGACCAGCCTGGCCATCAGTTTCACGGCGTCCCGCGGCGTCCAGTGTTCGCCCGCCTCCTCGTTGTTCTCCTCGTTGAAGCGCCGGATCAGTTCCTCGAAGACCGTGCCCATGCCGTGGTTGTCCAGGCCGGGACGCCGGGTCGTGCCATCGGTGTTCATCACGGGATCAGGACTCAGATTGATCTCTGTCGAGGTGAGTTTCTCGATCAAGGTGCCAAGAGCGTCGGCGCGGGACAGGCGTGAGATCTGGTTGCGAAACTCGAAGTTCTCCAGGATTTCCTGTACGTTGGGCGAGAATCCGTCCAGGTATGCAGTAAAGTCGGCCGTCAGTTGCTGGCGGTTGGCCCGCGCCCTGAGGTCCCGCAGAGTGAACTTCGAGGTGTTGTAGAATGCCTGACCGGCTGCCTGGCGAAGGGCAAAATCCTGATCCACGACGCCCGCTTTGTCGAGCATCGCCTTGGTTTCCAGCACTTTCCTTTTCGTGTCCTCCAGCACCGCGTCCAGCCGGCGGAGCACCGTCATGGGCAGGATGACGTCGCGATACTTTCCACGGACATAGAGGTCACGCAGGACATCGTCCGCGATCCCCCAGATGTAGTTGGTGATCCAGTTGAGGTCGGAGTTTGCCATATTACTTCTGCAGCCAATCCTTCAATCTACGGTAGCGGTCTTCCGGAACCTGTGTAATAGATTGCGGAGGACCTTCCAATATCCCGTTTTCTTGAAGCGTTTGGAGGTCTATGGGTTCGTTCAGATGTAGAGTAAGAAGGAAATCGATGACCTTCAATGGTTTTTCGCTGGAGTTTACCAGTTCCTCCAACTGTTTGCGAGTATAGGCGGAGCGCCTCGTCGTCAAAAGCATAAGTTCGTTCAACGTCGAGGCCTCTGTCACCCTTTCGACGACACCGACGGTACAAATAGACTGGGAGTGCGAACGCCGCTCATCCTGTGTGGTATAGAACAGGACAACGGAACCAGGTTCAAGTTTTGTGGTAGGCGCACGACATATGTAGGTCTTCCGTATCGTATTGCCCGGTGTACGATTCACATCTGTCGAGGAACCTTCGAACAGCGACAATTGGCTGTCAGGAAAAGCTTCCGGAAACAGTATCCTGTAAAACCTGGGAAGGATCGGAACTACGAATTTCCGAGCGTCCGGTCTATCATAGTACGCGGGATAAAACTGACGGTTGAACGCTACGGGATCCTTCTGATACGACGTATCCGATCGGACATCCTTCCTCAATTCCTTCTCCAGGAGCCATTCACCGTCATCGAGTGTTCGCGTCTTTTGGAAACCATACGTTTCCAGCAAACCGATCAACACGTGCTGTTTTTCGAATGCGGTCAGATATACGACTTCGATGTCGTTCGATCTGGACCACCACAGCACCTGCTTAAGCAGTTGTTCACCGAATTTCTCTCCTTGATACTCAGGCGCCAATTTGAAGGTGGACACTTTTAATATCTTGTCCGCCCTGGTTGCGCAGTCCGCCTCTTCTTGTGTTTCAGGTTTTCGAATCACAAGTCCCGCAAGCTTGGCATCGAATCTGATTACCCAGCAAGACCGATGGCTGTTGACGCATTTTTCCTCGAACCACTCGTTAAAACCAGGATAGTCTGCTCTGAGACTGTCAAAGAACACATCTTCAACGTCGATTTGATAAGCCGGCACTTCTTCGACGTAAGGCAGTTCGACGGTGTGGGATTCGTAAGTTCGACTTATGAAATCAACCGCATCTGCTACGCCGAATACTTTTCCTCCTAGGTTTCCTCGTTCAGCCCGACGTATCAATCCCGTATCTTCTGAAATCAGGAGATCGACCGCTTTCTTCTCCAATATTCCAAGAAGTTGCAGATCGCATCTGTCGTTTTCATTCCTGATGGAACCAAATCTGCAAATCAAGTCGGATTCGGAATCAATTGCTACATCGCGAAGGCGAACGTACTTCTCCAGTTTGCTGTATGTTAACCGACGTCGCGCGCTATCCCTGTCCCGATCGATGTCTGCATAATTAGCATCGGACACGTGGAGAGTCAGATTGTGTTTCTGGCACAACTGCGCAAGAGATGCCGCCTGGGGGTCAACCGGTTTGGGATCTTCCAGTTTGATGGCTACGTTTGTGTCGAGGAGGATTTTCACGGAGTACTTTCGTTAAAAGAGGAGATATATCTTCGTTCACGTACCTGTATGATTGAGGAATTATAAAACCATTGTTACTGAAACTTTCGGCGCCAATCTCCTCCGACAGGCGTGTGATTGAAGACAATACTATAGCATAGCCGTTCCTGGCTCCATCGAAGTAAATATCGAAATCCCGGCGCTTTACCCCACCATCAGTATGAAACCTCGCCCAGAGGGATTCCACGGACATGTTGTATACGTCTTTCACTTTGGCCCAACCTGTTACAGCCTGAATGGGCGATGTGGAGTAAATCCAGAGGATAGCGCCCTCCAGATGCGTTCCAACAGGAAATCTTCGTCTGAACTCGACCGTCTTCGTCCCAGTTAGTATGTTTTCAGCGTGGTGCGGATGTACGCTGAGTACAATCTGCGGTTCTGACTCTATTGGGGTACTGTACATTGCCAAAGACATGCTGTGATCTCCAATTCAGTGTGATGGCTATTAACTGTATTCTCATCAGGTACGAACTTGCGTTGGCTGTATCCGTCACTACTACACGGGCCTGGGCCTGTCGTGGTTAGGATACCCACAGTCCATATCACTATGTCCACAGTACCGTTTATCACCGGAGGAAGAGATAAAGTCTTCCCACTGATTAAGGAAACACTGCTCTTGAGAATCCATTGCATTATGTACGTCGTTTAAAACACCTCCACAAGAAGTAACTAAACATTTGTATTGAATTCCCGGTGAAATGAAGGGCAACAAACGAGATTCAACGCAAAGGTATAGTCGGTATGCGACATCTTCTGCTCGAATTTAACAAACGACCCCAGTAATGAAGTTCAACTCGACATTTACCACCAGGTGTTGTATAGCAAAATGCTGCATCGTTTTATCGAAGAGCGGAAGCTGCGGTTCGTCCTGTGCGGGTCCAGTGCAAGGAAACTCAAGCGGGCCGGCGTCAATCTGCTGGCGGGTCGGGCATTGCGCCGCGCGATGCATCCCTTCGTACCTGAGGAACTGCGGAAACGTTTCGACCTGGAGGACGCACTGCGAAACGGGTTGTTGCCCGCCGTCTGGGATTCGGAGGACCGGTCGGAGACGTTCACCGCCTACACGCAGATTTATCTCAGGGAAGAGATCCAATCCGAAGCATTGGTGCGCAATCTGCCCGGCTTCGCGCGGTTTCTTCCGCTGGCAACGTTATTCCACGCCCAAGCTATGAACGCCAACGACATTTCCCGGGAAGCGCAGGTGTCACGGTCGACAGTGACCAGTTACCTGGAGATCCTCGAGGAGACCCTCCTGTGCATCCGGTTGCCGGCGTTCGAGGGTAAACTCCGCGTACGGGAAAGGAAGCTGCCCAAATGGTACTGGTGCGATCCAGGTATTGTACGTGCCATGAAAAACCAGAAGGGACCGGTCGCACCGGAGGAACGTGGCGTCCTCTTTAAAGGGTTGGTCGCGCAGTTGATCCGGTCGTACAAGGATTACCGAGATCTTTGCGAAGTATGGTACTACTGGGCAACGGCCGCGCAGAATAGGACTGAAGTGGATTTTCTACTTGAACGCGGGGGCGATTTTGTTGCTATCGAAGTAAAATCCGGCGGCACGTACTCTCGTTCCTGGTGCACAGGATTGAGAGCGGTGGCCGGTCTGGACGGCCTTTGCCGGCGGATCATTGTCTACCCAGAAGGACCGGAGTTGCAGACCGAGGACGGCATTGAGGTCCTGCCTTTTCCGGTTTTCTCCAACCTGCTGGCTGATGACGATCTGTGGCCGTGACCCAGACAGTTACCGCATACTCAAATCGCCATTGCACGGTCCGTTACCGAGTTTCTGGCCTTTTTCAAGTTTCCTGCCTTTATACGCCTGATTTACTTCACACCTCCCGCAGCAGTTCGCCCGGAATCCTGGATCCGGGATACTCCGCCTCGGGGTCGCGCTCGGCGATGATGGCCGGAACCGGATCGGTCCAATAGGCCGGCACGGTGTCGGGGCGTCTGTGCCAGGCCAGTACCAGGGTGCGGCGCTCGTCGGTCAGGTTCCGATGCGCCGAGTGCAGCACACGGGCATCGGCCAGTACCAGGTCACCGGCCTTGACGCAGACCTCGACCTGGTCCGGGTGGTCGCTGAACATCGTGGGATGATCTTCGGCAATGAAGCGGGCGCCCTGTTCATGAGCCGGCACCATCTGGTCGTGCAGCGGGATGCGTTTAAGATGGGTGCCGGGGATGATCTTGAGGCATCCGTTCTCTCGCGATGTATCGCTCAGGTAGTAGGACACGAAGATGATCTGCGGCCAGGGAGAGCAACTCATCGGATCGTTCCACTGCATCCAGTCCTGGTGCCAGTACAGTGCCGGTTCTCCGGGATCCTTGGTGAGGAGGATGACACCACCGGTGCTGGTAAAATCGCCCAGACCCATCTGTTCAAGGGCACGCCGCGTGGCAGGCCAGTCGAGCAGTTTCTGAATGGTCGGGTTCTCAGTCCCCTGCGCGGTAACGTGCTGGCCCTGGTACCTGACATCGGGTGGCGGCACCCAGTTTTCCATCATGCGCTCGGATTCGATGCGCAGCTCCTGAAGGAAGGAGTCGCTGAGGATTTTGTCGACCACGCAGAAACCGTCGCGAATTAGCTGTTGGCGTTTATCTTTAGCTTGTTCGGGGGACATGGAATCCTCGATTGAGTGTGGTGCAGCCAGGTCTTCTGATCTAATGTGACTGGAACTAGCCTTCGTTCAGACCGACCGCGTAGCTGACTCGCATAAGTCACGATTTAGGAGACTCCAATGGTCAGTGTAACCAGCCTCGGCCAGAACCTTCTTTGCTTTCATCCGTTCTTCGCGGTCACCACGGGGATCGCGCATGTAAGTTACCTGACGCAGCATCTCGTGATGGTCTTCGTCTGGAATGTGCTCCCGCGCGCCTGCTATCACGAGCGCAAGATACCAGTCGTAAGGCTGGAGATCGGGTTTGGTAAACGTGGCCAAGTAGGTCGCCACCGGAACGATTTTGCCGCTTTCAGCCAGCCGAACGCAAAACGTGTCGCAACGTTCGTAACCAACCCCTTCGGACTTGTCGAGGCAGCAAACCTCCGAACACGGAATCTCAAACAGCATGCCGGGAGTTCGGCAACCATTCTTCGGACTAAGCGTCGCTTTTCCGGAACAATCTTTACTGGGCTTACTGAATTTGATAATCCAGTCGTCGGCGTATGCACGCTCCTTCGAAACAGCCCCAGGACAACGATTTTGCAACCGCTTGGTCAGCATATTCGAGCCATAAGCAAAGTAACACAAAGGCATGGTTGGACTTCTCTCCTTCGCATGGTATGATCGGCCAGATCCTTCTGTACCCAGATTCCTTTGTAGAATCCCAACCACGGACACGGTAAACAAAGTATTCACAATGTATACACGAAACAAGATCGTCCTATGACCCATTCGGCGATTCCCACCGCCGGGTCCACCTTTCCTCGCCTGTTTCTCCCGCAATATAACGCTCGCCCATACCCGCTTTCCGAACCTGCACAACAGTCGCATCAGTTACGCCAGCCCGCACGAATAATCCCATTTTCGCACGATTGTTACCAGATTTACAGCGATTTCTACGACTGATTCGTAAAGGAGTGTTGGTCGCACGCATCGATTCGACGTGCGAATGGGACCATTCACCCAAACTGCATGGGAGGAATTTGAACATGGAACTCGCTCAACTTCTCATATCGCCAGGCATGTTGCTGGCGGCCTTCATCTTCTTCTGGAAACAGAACAGAATCATCATCGACGAACTGAAAAAAGATATCGTGTCGCTGCGCGAGGAGATCACATCCATCCGTGACGGAATGCACGACATCAACGGACGTCTCGGTCGCGTAGAGGGTCTGTTGATGACCCTGGACTTTGAAAAACTGCAAAAGGAGTAGTCGAATCACAACTGGCACACTGGCCGGGACGAGAATGGCTGGATCGATTGACGGACTGCGTCCCTCACAGATTGGAGGAAAGACCGTGGAGATTGCACAACTTCTTGTTACACCAATCACTTTAGTGATGGCATTCATCTTCTTCTGGAAACAGGCCAAAACCGGAAGAGAGGAACTGAGACGTGAATTGAAATCGGATATGAGGGAACTGAAAACAGATCTGAAATCAGATATGAAAGAACTCAAGGAGGCATTTAAGGAAGAAACAACATCGATTCGCAAGGATGTCGCTTCCATTCGTGTAGAAATGCACGACATGAACGGACGCCTCAGCCGCGTCGAGGGCCTGTTGATGACCTCCGACATCGGACGATCAAGCAAGGAGTAACTAAGGCCTGAAAGGTGTAATTTGTATGGCGAGAACGTTTGGAATGATTGCCGGCCTGCGTCCCTTACCAAAGTAGGAGGGAAGACTATGATGGAACTCGCCCAGCTTCTCCTTACACCTGTTACGCTGCTGACGGCCTTTATCTTCTTCTGGAAACAGACCAAGGCCATAACTAACGAACTGCGACGGGAACTGAAGGCAGATATGAAGGAATTGAAGGAGGAGTTAAAGGAAGAGATCGCGTCCGTGCGCACGGAAGTTACCGCCATCCGGGTAGAAATGCACGACATGAACGGACGCCTCGGCCGCGTCGAGGGTCTGCTGAAGATAACGGATTCCGGTTGATTCCCGGGAACCGTCTCAACCTTCCGCCAGCTTCTTCCGGAGCAACTCGTTCACCATCTTCGGATTCGCCTTGCCCTGGGTCGCGCGCATGACTTGGCCCATGAAGAAGCCCAGGAGCTTGGTTTTGCCGGCCCGGTATTCGGCGACGTCGTCCGGGTGTTCGGCGAGGATGCCGCCGACGACGCTTTCGAGTTCGCCGGTATCCGAGATCTGTACGAGGCCCTGTTCTTCGATAACCTTGGCCGGCGCTTTGCCGGTTTCGGCCATGATGTCGAGGACGTCCTTGCCGATTTTGCCGCTGATCTTGCCTTCCTTGATCTGTCCGAGGAGCTGGGCGAGGTGATCGGGTGGAATGCGGGCTTCGAGGGTCTGCTGGTCCATGCGGTTCTCGTGCTGGACGCGCAGGAGTTCGCTGAGCATCCAGTTGCTGACGGTGCGCGCTTCGTCGGCCGCTCCGTCAACTGTTCTGCCGGCCGCTTCGCCAGCCGCGCTGCCAGCCTCATCTCTGGTTGCATCGCGGGCTGCTGCGCCGGATGCCTGGCCGACGCATGCCTCGAAGTAGTCGGCCCGGGCCCGATTCTCCGTCAGTTGCCGCGCCATGTCCTGTGGCAGTCCGTAGTCATCGACGAAGCGCCGCATGCGAACATCGGGGAGCTCGGGCAGGTCTTCGCCGATCTCGTCCACCCAGGAACGGGCGATTTCGACGGTAACAAGATCGGGGTCGGGGAAGTACCGGTAGTCGTGGGCTTCCTCCTTCGACCGCATGGGAAAGGTCTCTCTTTTTTCCTCGTTCCACAGGCGGGTCTGGCGCACGACGGTACCGCCGTCGTCGAGCAGCTCGGACTGCCTGGCGATTTCGAATTCCAGCGCCCGTTCCATGGACCGCATGGAGTTCATGTTCTTGATCTCGACGAGTTCGCCCAGGGGATCGCCGGGCTTGCGGATAGACACGTTGGCGTCGCAACGCAGGCTGCCCTCATCCATATTGCCGTCGCAGACGCCGATGTACTGCAGGATCTGCCGCAGACGGGCGAGGTAGGCCGAGGCTTCGCGGGGGCTGCGGATATCCGGCTCGCTGACGATCTCCATGAGGGGCACGCCCGTACGGTTGAAGTCGATGTAGCTCAGGTCCGGATCGTACCCGGGTTCGTTGTGGATGGACTTGCCCGCTTCCTCCTCCAGGTGGATCCGCCGAAGCCGGACGAAGCGGGGACCGTCCTCGCCCTCGATCTCGATGCCGCCGGCCAGGGAGATGGGCTCGCCCGCCCGGTCGTACTGCGAAATCTGGTAGCCCTTGGGCAGGTCCGGGTAGAAGTAGTTCTTGCGGGCGAAGGCGCTGGTTTCAGCAACATGGCCGTCCACGGCCAGGGCCATGCGGATCGTGTATTCGACGGCGCGGCGGTTCAGAACGGGCAGGACGCCGGGCATGCCGAGGCAGATGGGGCAGACGCGGCTATTCGGCTCGCAGCCGAAGGCCACCGGGCACCCGCAGAAGATCTTCGAGTTGGTCAGGAGCTGGGCGTGCACTTCGAGCCCGATTACGGATTCGTAGTTCATGACCGCGTAGCCTCCGAACCTGGTGCCGCGTCGCACACTTCCATGCAATTTCTATTCTCGCCTCTCATGGCCGCGTAGCCTCCTCGAAGGCGTACGCTGCCCGGAGGATCCGTTCTTCGCCGAAATGCGGCCCGATGATCTGCAGGCCGATGGGCATACCGCCGGGATCCTTACCACAGGGCAGAGAGATGGCCGGCACGCCGGCGAGGTTGATAGGTACGGTATATACATCGGACAGGTACATCTGCAGCGGGTCGTCGATCTTCTCGCCGATCCTGAAAGCGGTGGTGGGCGTGGTGGGCGCCACCAGGAGATCGACCTTCTCGAAGGCCTGGTCGAAGTCGCTCTTGATGAGCGTGCGCACGCGCTGGGCCTTGTCGTAGTAGGCGTCGTAATAGCCGGCGCTGAGCACGTAGGTGCCAAGCATGATGCGGCGTTTCACCTCGAGGCCGAACCCCCCGCTGCGGGTCGATCCGTACATGGCGTCCAGCCGGTCTTCGGGCGCGGGTGGTTGCGCGGCGACCCCACCACCTGATCCTCCGGCGGTCGCTTCAGCGGCCGTCCCTACTGCCACTTCTCCAGTCGATGCGCCGCCGACCGATCCGTCGCCGCCCGGCCCTCGAATCGACGCGCCGCCCTCGCCCCGGTACCCGTACTTCACGCCGTCGTACCGGGCCAGGTTGGAGGAGGCTTCCGCGGTGACGAGGATGTAGTACGCGGCCACGGCGTACTCGGTGTGAGGCAGGCGAACGCTTTCCACGCGCGCGCCGAGGGATTCCATGCGTTCGATCGCCCGGTTTACGTTTTCCTTTACGGCGGCATCGAGTCCCTCGGCCATGTATTCTTCAGGCACGCCGATGCGCACCCCTTCGATGCCCTGCTTCAGGGATGCCGTGTAGTCCGGCACCGCTTCCGAAGACGACGTGGTATCCATGGGGTCGTGGCCCGCGATGACGCCCAGGAGCCGGGCACAGTCTTCGACGTTGCGGGCCATGGGGCCGACCTGGTCGAAGGAGGATCCGTAGGCGATGATGCCGTAGCGGGAGACCCGCCCGTAGGTAGGCTTGAGCCCCACGACGCCGCAGAAGGCCGCGGGCTGGCGGATCGATCCGCCGGTGTCCTCGCCCAGGGCCAGGACCGCCGTGCCCGCCGCCAGGGCCGCGGCGGAACCGCCGCTCGAGCCGCCTGGGACCCGGTCGGTGTCCAGGGGGTTCCGGCAAACCTCGAAACTGGTGTTTTCGTTGGAGGATCCCATGCCGAACTGGTCCATGTTTGTCTTGCCGATGATCACGGCGTCCGCCTCGCGCAACCGGGCAATGACCGTGGCGTCGTATGGCGGCACGAATCCCTCGAGGATCCTGGACGCGCAGGTGGTTTCCAGGCCCTTCGTGCAGATGGCGTCCTTGATGGCGATGGGGACGCCGGCCAGTGGTCCGGTCTCTTCGCCCGCGGCGACGCGCCGGTCCACTTCCCGGGCGTCTTCGATCACCGTTTCAGGCTGGACGGCGAGATAGGCGTTTATAGCGGGGTCTTTCGCTTCGATCAGGCGCAGTACTGCCCTGGCCACCTCTTCCGCCGTCACCTCGCCCGACTTGATTCGCGGCGCCAGTTCGTGGGCCGCCATCTCGTTAAGGTGTTCCAAACTCCGCTCCTGAACCGTCGATGGTTGATGCGATCAGCAGGGTCACGCGATGGGGTTCTACCCCCGGCTGCTGCGTCGGCGCCCCGTGCGCGTCCCGCTGCTTGAAGGGACGATGCAGGACAATATCCTGCCTGCCGTCCCCGTTAAGGTCCGCCATCCAGGCGTATTCCTCGTCGTTGGGCAGTTCGACCGCCACCTTCTGGGGCTGTCCGGCAAAGAGGTCCGGACCCGGCACGCCGGCGTAGACGTGCATTTCCCGGTGGGTCCACTCGATCAGCAGGTCGGAGCGGCCGTTGCCGGTCACATCCCCGATGAACAGGTTCTTGTTAAACGCCCGCCGGTATTGTTCACGGTCTGTTCGCCGGGCGTGCTTCCCTCCCTGCAGCACGAAGTCAAGGGGGACCCAGCCTGGTTCGCGGGGACTTGGCGCACCATCCAACTGAATCTTCCGGATGGCGGTGGGCCGGTCCGGGATGCGTCCCTCGCTCACCCGGTAGAACGCGAGATTGAGCCACACGTCATCGCCCATGAAGCCTTTGATCCGCTTGAATAGACTGCTTTCGAGGTATTTGTTCTCAATCGTCGTGACGACCAGGTCGATTTCACCATCCCCGTCGAAATCACGTTGGTCCATGGCGAGTTGGATATTGCCTTCGGACCGGATCGAGATGTCGGCTTTGGGCGCGAAATGGATGCCGCCATCCGAAGTACGGCCATCGGAGGCACGGCCATCGGAGGCACGACCTTCGGGTGCGAACCGGGTGGAGCCATCGGAGGCGCGTGAACCGTAATACACTTCATAGACGGACCGCTTGTCGGCAATACTGTCGCCTTCAAGGGCGTAGACCACCAAGTCCGCGACGCCGTCCCCGTTCAGGTCGGTGAACGAATACAAGACCCGGCCCTTCATGTCCCCGGCGGCAAGCGTGGAAAGATCGTCGGAGTCGAAACGCACGGCGGTCGTGAAGGTCACGGCCTCAGGGTCGAACAGGCCCCGATCGTCCTGGATATGCGCCTCGAAGTGGTCCCCGTTCCAGAAGACCAGGTCGACGCGGGCGTCTCCGTTGTAGTCGAACGCGTGGACGCGGCTTACGCTCCAGGGGTCGAATCGATATCCGTCGGCTCCGTAGATACGTTCTAGTACAGCGGGGGGACCGACCACCACGGGATCGGCAAATGAACCGTCGTTCAACTGTACAAATACCCTGAATCCATCGTCGTCCGGCAGGACCAGGTCGATCCGCCCATCGCCGTTCACGTCATGGGTGACGTCCACGTGCGGCACTTCGCCCGGGTGAGGGGGGTCGAAACTGGACGTGGCGGCTGCGAGGACGACTTCTGTCGACGATTCGGGATCCCACGCGTCGAGCCGGCCCTCCCCGTACGTGATCAACCGGTCGCGGCTTCCGATGCGGGCCAGGTCGACGAACGATACTCCGGGACGAAGCCGCGCATTCGTGTTCAGCGCCCAGGTCCCGTCCTCATAGGCGTATACACGCAGGTAGGGGTCGCCGCGCTCGTCCACATGCACCACGGCGAGGTCCGCGACGTCCCTGCCCAGCAGAAATCCGGACAGTACGGTTTGCCTGGCTGCCGGCCCGATGACGACTTCCTGTTTTTCGAATGTGAATACCGGGACGGTTTGTGCTGTGGATCGCGCGGCGGCGGGGCTCGGGGCGCCTGCTAAGAGGAGTATACCCGCCGGGAATATGGCAAATGCCAGAAACAGGGTCAGCGCCGGGCTGATGCGAACGGGGTTGAATCGGGATCGGCCTGGATATCGTTTCGTCATCTTAATATGGGTACTAGTACCACCGGTAGTAGTAAGTGGCGAAACCGATGCCGAGGATGCTGATGACGTTCACTTTCAGCGTGAACCCGAAGGTGACGGAGAATATGACGAGGGGCAGCGTCGCGGGTGGAAAGGTGTAGGTGAAGGCCTCGAGGAAGAACTGCTCCGCCATGCTGCCTGGCATGAAGTATCCGAAGAGGAGCGCGATCAACTCTCCGACGACGCTGCCGAGGATGGCGCCTACCAGGATGTAGAGTACCAGTTTACCCATCCCTTTGTATTGCGTCATGGCAGGTCTCCCTGTGGGGTGGGTGCGGTGTCTCGCATCTCGCCGAATTCATATTGTATCTTGGAGTCATTTTGTACATCGGAGTCAAATAGCGCGGGGCCATGCCGCCCTTTCCGCTCGCTCCTCCATGGTTCCCGCTCGCTCTTCCCTTGATTTCGCTCACTCTTCCACGGAAAGCGCCACGTCCTCGTCATGCCGGACCATGTGGATGCCCCATGCCGCGATGCCGGAGAGGATGTACAGCAGCACGATCGGGAAGATCGTGAGCTTCGGGTCCCATACCAGGGCGACCAGGGCGACGGCGATGACAAGCAGCTTGAGGATGGACCACTTGCTCTTGAAGGCGAGCGAAGGCAGGGTTCGGTAGGACAGCGGGCTGACCATGAGAATGGACAGCAGGAGCATGAACCCCATGAACGGTCCTTCCAGGTGCAGCTCTTCCCACCGGTCCCAGCAGAAGATGACGTAGGAGGCCACGGCGATGGCCGCCACGGGGATCGGCAGTCCCATGAAGTTGTCCTTCTCCTGGTTGATCCGCTCCACCCGCCGGAGGGTCATCACGTTGAACCGGGCCAGGCGGATCGCGCCGCACATCAGGAAGAGCAGGCAGAGCACCCAGGTGATCTCGCCAAAGGGCTTCAGGGTGTAGACGAGCACCATGGGCGCCACGCCGAAGGAGACCACGTCCGCCAGGGAATCCAGTTCGATGCCGAAGCGGGTCGCCCCCTGGCTGAAGCGCGCCACCTTTCCGTCGATGGAGTCCAGCAGGGCCGCGGCGATGATGAGCCAGGGCGCCCGGCCGGGATCGCCGGTCAGGGCGTTGAACCCGTCGATGCAGTAGAAGATGGCGGATACCCCGCAGAAGATGTTGCCCAGCGTGAATACGTTCGGCAACGCGACGCGCATCCAGTTTTTCATTTGAGCACTCCCAGTATCGTCTCGCCGCCGCGGACCCGGTCTCCGTTCTTCACCCGGATTTCCGTGCCGGCCGGCACGACTACGTCTATCCTCGAACCGAAGCGTATCAGGCCGAACCGGTCGCCGATACGCACTTCGTCGCCCTCGTGGACGTCGCAGACGATGCGCCGGGCTACGAAGCCGACGATCTGCTTGATCAGGACGCGGCCCCTGTCCCCTTCTATGCCCAGGACCATCTGCGCGTTGTCGCCCGAGGCCTCGTCCTTGAAGGCGAGCTTGAACTTGCCTTCTATCCTCCGGCGCAGCTTGATCACGCCGCTGATCGGAATCCGGTTGACGTGCACGTTCACGATGGACAGGAACACGCTGATCTGCGTGGCCGGTCCGTCAATGAAGGGGTCGTTCCCGATCTCCTCGACCGTCACGACCCTGCCGTCGCCGCCGGAGATCACCAGGCCTTCGCCCGGGGGCACGCACCGGGCCGGATCCCGGAAGAAGAACCCGACGAACAGGGCCAGCGCGGCAAAGACGGCCGCCAGCGCGTTCCAGATCAGACCGGGGGCCAGGTAGCCGATCACCAGGCAGCCAGCGGCAAGTGCCGCCAGGGGGATGACCATGACCCAGCCGTCGCGTACCATTCTTTATCCTTACAACTCGGCGATGTGCAGGGTCAGGGGCATCAGCCGGCCTTCCCGCTCGACTTCGAGTTCGATGGAATCGCCCACCAGGCTGCCGTACAGGGCCTCCCGCGCGTCCGGGTAGCTGGCGATCGCCTCCCCGTTGATCTTCCGTATGACGTCCATGACCCGGATGCCGGCCCGGGCAGCCGGGCTTTCCGGATCGATTTCGTTGACCAGCACGCCCATCCGGTCGTCTATGTTCAGTTCCTGGGCCACGTATTCCGTGATGTCGATCACTGACAACCCCGTCCATCCCCGCCTCGGTCCGCCGTACTGGATCAGTTCGTCCGCCACGCGCCGGACCCGGTCGATGGGTATGGCGAAGCCTACCCCTTCCGAGCCGCCGCTTTCAGAGAGGATGAAGGTGTTGATCCCTATGACCTCGCCTAGGGCGTTTACAAGCGGTCCGCCGCTGTTGCCCGGATTGATGGTCGCGTCGGTCTGGATCATGTCCCGGTAGACCGTCCTGGAGCCCTGCTCCCGGCGGAAGTCTCGGCCCACCGCGCTGACCACGCCCACGGCCACCGCCGGCTGGGCGTCCTCGATGGCCAGTCCCAGCGGATTGCCGATGGTGATGGCCCATTCACCGGCCATGATGTCGTCGGACCGGCCCAGCGCCGCCACCGGTATATCCTCGCCCTCCACGTAGAGCACGGCCAGGTCCGACATGATGTCTACGCCGACCAGGGTGCAGGCCAGGCTCCGACCGTCGGTCAGAACGGCCCGGATCCGCCGGGCCGTGTAGTCTCCCAACTGCACCACGTGGGCGTTTGTGACGATGTACCCCGCCTCGTCGATGATCACGCCCGAACCCGTGTTCGGCTCCTCGCGGGTGTACAGTTGCGGCACCACGAAGTGGCCGAAGAAGGGGTCGTCGAACATCCGGGTGAAGCCGCGCCGCTGCATCTGGAAGGTCGCGACGATGCTCACGACCGCGGGCCCCGCCCGTTCCACCGCAGAAACGATGGTCGTCCGGCGGGACACGCTGATGGCTTCGTTGGCGGCGGCCAGTCCCGGCGGCGAAACTGCGCCTGTCAGCGGATCGCCGCGTCCGCCTGTACCGGTCGGGCCGGGCGAACTGGGCCATGCAGATGATCTGCCCTGGCCGGGCGAAGCGGCCGTTTCGGACGATTCGGATTGCGCCGCGCCTTCTATGGATGACGGCCGGTCGGATGTCCCGTTCCCGCCCCCAGGTCCGCCGCTGATTACGTACAGCGCTTCGGGATAGGCCACCACCAGGATAACGATGCCCAGGAGCGCGCCGCCGAAGGCCGCCAGGATATACCACACCGCCATCGGGGTCCATCTCGCGGTCCAGAAGCTCCGATGGGATCTTTCGCTGTTCTGCATCATTCGGCACCGGGCATCCGCACCGCAACCATGCAGAATCTAAGGCAACGCTGATTTCAGTCGGAATCGCCGGGAGAAGTCCTGCGCCTGAATGACCCGGAGCAACCTTTCAAGCCGTTTCTCCGGTCCCGAAAATAGTTAATCCATATATACGCGCGGGGACCCCTCGAGTCAATACCTTTTCCGTGGGAAGGCGCGCCGTCCGGCCGTCCGGAACCCGGCATCGAAGCCCCGGGATTTGAAGTGGATTTCTTCCCGGAAGATCGGTACGCAGTCCCGGGACCGGACCAAACTATCCGGCCAGGAGGTTAAAATGGCGTCCGGCGATTTAACAAGGATTTAACTTCAGGGAAACACTTGCGAAACAATGACGATATACATTAAGTTTGCTGAATCCGATTTTTGGCAAAATTCATCATGTCGCGGTGATGGGACCGGGCCCATCCGTCTTTTGCGGACGGACGACAGTCGGCCCGGATACTTCCATCGTCGATTCGGACGGACCCCAACCAGGGAGGAGTAACAGTCGTGACCCCAAACGAGGTAATCGCATACGCAAGGGACAGTGGAGCGGCGATGGTCGACTTCCGGTTCATCGACGTGCCGGGAACCTGGCAGCATTTCTCAGCGCCCATCGAAACGCTGGAAGAAGAGACCTTCGAAGAAGGCGTCGGGTTCGACGGTTCGAGCGTCCGTGGCTTCCAGACCATCGACAAGAGCGACATGATCCTGATCCCCGATCCGCTGTCGGCCAAGATCGATCCCTTCATGGAGGAGAAGACGCTGATCCTGATCTGCAATGTCAAGGATCCGGTGACGCTTGAAATGTATACACGCGACCCGCGGTACGTCGCCCAGAAGGCCGAGGCTTACATGCAGTCCGTGGGCATCGCCGACACGGCCTATTTCGGACCGGAAGCCGAGTTCTATATCTTCGACGACGTGCGGTTCGCCCAGAAGCCGAACGCCAGCTTCCACCGGGTCGACGCGGGCGAGGGCTGGTGGAACACGGGCCGCAACGAGGGACCGAACCTCGGCAACAAGATTCCCTACAAGCGCGGATATTTCCCCGTACCGCCGAACGATACCCACCAGGACCTGCGTACGCGCATGGTGCTGACGCTGCGGAGCATGGGCATCGAGTCGGAAGTCCACCACCACGAAGTGGGCACGGCGGGACAGGCGGAGATCGACATACGCTTCAACACGCTGCTGCGCATGTCCGACGACCTGCTCATGTACAAGTACATCGTCAAGAACGTTGCCAGGCAGGCGGGCAAGACGGTGACTTTCATGCCCAAGCCCATCTTCGAGGACAACGGGTCGGGCATGCACGTGCACCAGAGCCTGTGGAAGGACGGCAAGAACCTCTTCTTCGAGGCCGGCACGTACGCCGACCTGAGCGACATGGCCCGGCACTATATCGGCGGGCTGCTCAGGCACTGCGCCTCGGTCCTGGCCTTCGCCGCGCCGACGACGAACTCCTACCGGAGGCTCGTCCCGGGATACGAAGCGCCGATCAACCTGATCTATTCGCAGCGCAACCGCAGCGCCTGCGTGCGGATCCCCATGTATTCGAAGAGCGAGAAGGCCAAGCGGATCGAGTTCCGCACGCCGGATCCGGGGGCCAATCCCTACCTGGCCTTCACGGCCATGATGATGGCCGGCCTGGACGGTATCGAGAACCGGATCGAGCCGCCGGAGCCGATCGATCTCGATCTCTACGACCTTGAGCCGGAACAGGCCGCGGAAGTGGCCCACACGCCGCAGGACCTCGGCGAAGCGCTGGATGCCCTGGAGGAAGATCATGACTACCTCCTCAAGGGCGATGTGTTCACGCCGGACCTGATCGAGACCTACCTCGATTACAAGCGGGAGAACGAGCTGGACCAGATTCGCCTGCGTCCACACCCGTGGGAGTTCGGTCTCTACTACGACATTTAGGTCGTACGGCCGTAGCGTTTCATCGTAACTTGCGCGCCTCCTCCGTTTCGACGCGGGGAGGCGCGGTCTTTTTAAGGCCACGCCCATGACGACCCTCAACATTGATCGCGTCGCGCTCGCATCGCCGATACCGGACGCGGTGTCCGGTCATCTGCGGTCCTTCGGATTCGACGACCCGGCCGACGCCTGGCGCGTGCTGGGACAGATCGATAGACGCCTGGCTCCGCTCGCCCTTCCGGGGAATCCCTTCCCGGCGCTGGTCGAAGCGGCGGGCACCTCGCTGCAACCAGACCGGGCCCTCATCAGCCTGCACACGCTCTTTACCCGGTGCGGCGAGGATCATATCCCGGCCCTGCTGGACCTGCTGGCCGTCCCGTCGGAATCCCGGGACGCCCTGCTCACGATCCTGTCGTGCAGTCCGTACCTCGGCAACGTGCTCGTCCAGGACGTCGGATTCCTGCTCGACACCTTCGCCGGGGACGCGTGGCGGACGTTGCAAGACGCCGATGAACTGGACGCCGACCTGGCCGGGATGCTGCAGGGCGTGTCATCACCGGACGAGGCCATGAAACCCTTGCGCACGTTCAAGAAGCGCGCCTACCTCCGCATCGCGGTGTGCGACCTGATGAAACAATCCGGAACGCCGGCGGTCCTGGAACGGCTCACGGACGTGGCCGACTTCTGCCTCCAGGCCGCCCACGATGTGTGCGGCATGAAACTGGAGGCTCGGCACGGACGGCCGATGCTCGAAGGATCGAAGCCGAGCGGCTTCGCCGTCATCGGCATGGGCAAGCTCGGCGGCCGGGATCTGAACTTCAGTTCGGACATCGACCTGCTCTACGTTTACGACGCCACGGACGGTCGAACCGAGAAGGACGGGACATCCACCTACGAGTACTACCCGAAACTCGCCCGGGCCATCACCGACCTCATCAGCCGGCTTACGCCGGACGGACAGGTGTTCCGCGTCGACCTGCGCCTGCGCCCGGAGGGACGGGCCGGCGACATCGCCAATTCGATCGAAGGCTACCGGTGGCACTACGAGATCCAGGGACAGGCCTGGCAACGGCAGGCGCTCCTGAAGGCCCGGTGCTCAGCGGGAAGCAGAGAGGTGGGCGGCCGGTTCCTCGACACGATCCAGCCCTTCGTGTTCTACCCCGCCCTCGACCAGCCGCTGATCCTGGAAGACATCAACCACATGCGGGAACGGATCGCGAAGGCGCTGGTAGAACGGGGCAGCGGCGACTACCACGTTAAGCTGGGGAAGGGCGGCATCCGGGAGATCGAATTCATCGCCCAGGGATTCCAGCTCGTGTACGGCGGATTCCAGGGTTGGCCCTGGGAACGCGGCACCCGCAGGATGCTGGCGTCGCTGGCGGAAAAGGGGTACCTGTCAGATGAAGAGGCTGCCGATCTGGACGACGCCTATATCTTCCTGCGGGACTTGGAAAACCGCATCCAGATGACCTCGGGCCACCAGACCCACGAAATTCCCCGGGACCGCGGCGCCCAGGCCGTCCTGGCCGGCATGATGGGCCTGTCGGGTGTTTCCCTCGAGGCAAGGGAGGCCGCGCCGGACCGGATGCTGGAAGCCTACGGGAAGCACACCGCCCGCGTCCACCAGATCTACGACCGGGTCTTCCACTCGGCGATGTGAAACAAAACGCCCGGCCCTGGTTTCAATGACTCCAGGACCGGGCGTCTTTCTATATTGTGCGCGTTACCTTACCGATCACCGTACCTTCAGACCGCGCTAAACGTAGACCGCTTGTGCGCAGACTGCGTTTGCGCGTTAAACCCCCGCACGCTTACGCCCAGGCCCGCTTCACGCTGGACATTACCCAGTTGCTCAGGTCCTCGAAGATCGTGTAGACCGTCGGCAGCAGGATCAGCGTCAGGATGCCCGAGGTGGTCAGGCCGCCCACGAGGGCCAGGCTGACCGGGCCCCACTGGTTGGCGCCGCGGTCTTCCACGGGACCGAAGATCTCGGGGAAGAGGATGGGGGCCACCATGGGCAGCAGGCCGAAGATGGTCGTCAGGGACGTCATGAGTATCGGCCGCAGCCGGTGCCGGCCGCCCAGGAGCAGGGCCTCCGTGCGGGTCTTCCCTTCCCTGCGCAAATGGTTCACGTGATCGATGAGCACAATGGCGTTGTTCACCGCCAGTCCGGACAGCACAATGACTCCGAGATAGGAGTTCGTGTTCAGCGTCGTCCCGGACAGGTAGAACACGACGAAGGCGCCCACCAGTCCGCAGAGCACCGACAGCAGGATCGTGAAGGGCTGGATGAAGGACTCCGATATGGCCGCCATGATCAGGTAGATGAGCACGACGGAGAGCAGGATGGCGAAGAGAAACTCGCTCTGGGATTCGCGCATCATGTTCCAGTTCCGACCCATGCTCCACGAGTAACCCGGCGGCAGATCGATACCTTCCATCATCTCCGTCACCTGCGTGTTGATCCTGCGCGTCCCGGCCCTTTCGGTATTGCCGCCCACTTCCACCTGTGATTCCCGGTCATGCCGCTCGATGACGTCGGGTCCCTTCTGCTTGGAGAAACTGGCCAGGTTCCCTACGGGGATCATGCCGCCTTCGGCCCGCTCGAAGGTCATGTTCTGCAGCTTCCGCATGCTGGCGCGATCCTCTTCCTCGAGGTGCAGCAGGATGTCCACCTCGCGGTCGTCGGCCTTGAATTTGCCCCTCGCCCGGCTGCTCAGGGCCGCCTGCACGGTCCGGGCGGCCTGTCTCGGCGAGATCCCGTAAGTCTGTGCCACGGCCCGGTCGACCTGGACCTGGATCTCCTCGTCGCCCCGCTCCAGGCTCGTATCCACGTCCTTGAGGCCCGGGATGACCTCCATCCGGGTCCGGATATCCTCGGCGATATTGGAAAGCACCGCCATGTTGTCGCCGCGCAGTTCGACGTCCACGCCCGACTGCCCGCCTCCGTAACGGCGCATCCGTCCGGGTCTCCACCGCACGCCGGCGATCTCGGGCAGTGCGCTGGTGATCCGGGTCTGAAGCTGCGTGGCCGATTCCTGCCGCTCCTCCGGTGGGGTCAGCACGATGCGGATATTTGCCCGGCGCAGGCTGCCGTAGGACGAGATGGATTCGATGTGGAAGTCCTCCTTACGGTCCAGCAGGAGTTTCTCCACGTCCGTAAAGACGGCCTTGACGTCCTCGATGCTGTAGCTGCCCGGCAGGTCCGCGGCGATCGCGATGTCCCGCGTCGGCGCCATGGGCTGGAACTCCGTCTCGATGTTCTGGTACAGCCAGTAGCTGCCGTATAGAATCGCGGCGAAGGAGACTACCGTGACGAAGCGGTGCTTGAGGTTCCAGGCCAGGACCGAAGTGTACAGCCCCGACAGCCTCGCGAAGAACGCCGAGGGCTTGCCCAGCGGCCGGTTGAACAGTCTCGACGATACCAGCGGAATGAGTGTCAGGGCGATGAACACCGCCGCCACCATGACGATGCAGAAGGTGACGACGAAGTCTTTCATGAAGAGCATGAACCGGCTTCCGCCGCCCATGAAGACGAGGGGCATGAAGACGCAAAGGGTCGTCGCGGTGGCCGCGATGATGGCCATGGTCACTTCACGGGTACCCACGACGGCCGCGATCCGCGCCGGCAGATTCGATTCCTGGCGGTGCCGGTAGATGCTCTCCAGCACCACCACGGCGGCGTCCACGAGCATGCCCACCGCCAGCATCAGCCCCATGAGCGAGATCAGGTTGATGGACACCGTGGATCCGGCGCCCTGGCGCAGCAGGTACATGAAGGTGAAGGTGCAGATGATCGATATGGGAATGGCCAGACTGATGATCAGGGTGCTCCGCACGTTCCGCAGGAAGAGGAACAGCACGATGATCGCCAGCATGCCGCCCAGCAGTCCTGTGTTCCGCAGGTCCGAAAGCCGGTCCGTTATGCTCTGCGACTGGTCGAAGAAGACCCGCGTTTCCAGGTCCGCGAACTGGGGCTGCGTCTTGAGTTCATCCAGCACGGACTGGGTGCGTTGCGCCACGTCCACGATGTTGGCGGTGGACGTCTTGTACACTCTGATCGTGACCGCGTCGACCCCGTTCAGGCGCTGGAAGCTGTCGTCCTCCGGGTAGTCGAATTTCACCTCCGCCACGTCGCGCAGCGACAGGGTCGTGCCCGGTATGGGCAGGTTCGCCACCTCGTCGGCCGCCCGGTACTCGTTCACGGAACGGACCGAGTACTTCCGGCCGCCCTCGGTGACCGTCCCGGCCGTCAGGGTGACGTTGTTCTGCACCAGGGTCTGACTGAGATTGAACAGATCCAGGTTGTGGGACTGCAGCTTCTCGCTGTCCACGTGCACGAGCAGCTGCTTTTCGATCATCCCGCTGATTTCCACGTTCGCCACGCCTTCCACGCGCTGGATGCGCGGCTGGATCACCTTGGTGACGATGTTGTAGAACTCCGCGGGATCCCCGCCCCACGCGACGCTGAAGTTGTAGATGGGCATGTCGTTCGGGTTCCAGCGCCGGATGCGGATGCGTTCGACGTCGTCGGGAAGATCGCCCCGGACCTGGTCGATCCGGTCCCGGACCTCCATGGCCGCCATGTTCATGTCCGTGCCCGTCTCGAACTCGATGCGGACCCGCGCGTTGTCGTCGCTGGAATGGGACTCCATGCTCTTCATGTTGCTCAGCGTGCCAAAGGCGTCCTCCAGCGGCCGCGTGATCTGCCGTTCCACTTCCTCGGGCGACGAGGACGGGTACGGCACGCTGACGTTCAGGGACGGGAAGGACATGTCCGGCAGGAACATCAGCGGCAGCTTGGTGTAGGAGATCACGCCAAGGGTGACGACGCTCACGATGACCATGATCGTCGTCACCGGTCGGTTTACGGAAAATTCGGCGATGCTCATGCCTCAGCCACCTCCTGGGATACCGGTTGTCCGGCAGTACGTGTAAACAGACTGTATACTCTTGCCATGGCCGACTCTATCGTCATGTAGATGAGCGGCACGAGGACCAGCGTCACCATCGTGCCGGCGATGAGTCCGCCGATCACGGTTACGGCCATGGGCGCGCGCAACTCGGCGCCTTCACCCACGCCGATAGCCATGGGCAGCAGGCCGAGGACCGTGGTCGCCGTCGTCATCATGATGGGCCAGAGGCGCGTCTGGGCCGCCTCGACGATGGCCTCCTGCAGTTCGGTGCCCCTGCGGCGCAGCTGGTTGATGTAATCCACCAGCACGATGGCGTTATTCACCACGATCCCGGTCAGCATGATCACCCCGATCAGCACAACCACGCTGATCGTCTGTCCCGTGAGCACGAGCGTGAGGACCACGCCGATGATGGAAAAGGGGAAGGTGAACATGATCACGAAGGGATGGAGCAGCGATTCGAACTGCGACGCCATGACCAGGTAGACGAGAAAGATCGAGAGCAGAATGGCGAACTGCAGGCTGGCGAAGGCCACCTGCATCTCCTCGTTCTGCCCCTTGATGCCCACGACGAAATCGATGGGCAGGCGAAAACTGTCGATGATTCCCTGGATGTCCTCCGCCACGTCGCCGAGCGAACGGCCCGACAACCCCGCGGACACGATGGCCACGCGCTGCTGGTTGACCCGCCGGATCTCGCTCGGGCCCTGGGAGACGTGGACTTCCGCAACCGCCGACAGGGGGACTGGCACGGTGCCTTCCGGGTTTACCACCAGCCGTCGGATGGCGTCCAGGCTCAGCCGGGTCTCATCCTCGGCCCACACGCGGATATCGATCTTCCGGTCCCGGCGGGTGAGCTCCGTGGCCACGTTGCCCTGGACCTTGTTCTGCACGATCTGCGTGACCGTACCCAGGTTGAGCCCCAGGTTGGCAAGCTTCCGGCGGTCGAAGAGGATCTGGACCTCGGGATTCCCGCCTTCCATGCTCGCCTTCACGTCGGTGAGGCCGGGCACCGTGGACATTTCCGCCGCGAGTCCCTCGGAAACCTCCGTCAGCCGGGTCAGGTTGTACCCGCTGACTTCCACCTCCACCGGGTTCTTGAAACTGAAAAGCGCGGGACGGGCGAACTCGGGCGCCTCGATGCCGGGAATGGATTCGAAATCCATCCGCAGGCGGTTCATCACGGTCTCTTCCACCTCGCCACGCAGGCCCGGTTCCAGCCGGATGTGCAGCTGGCCGATGTTCTCCCGCTCCTCGCCCGCGTTGCCGCCGGACTGGCCCATGGTTCCCGCCAGCACATACACGGTGCTCACTTCCGGGTAGTCCCCGGCGATGTCCGACATGCGGTTCAACGCATCCTCGGTCACGGGCAGCGGCGTGCCCACGGGCAGCTTGACGTTGACGAAGAACTCGCCCTGGCTCATCTCGGGGATCAGCTCGATGCCGATCGTGGGTACGACATACAGGGAACCGGCCAGCAGGGCGGTCCCGGTGAACAACGTCAGCACGCGGTGTCCCAGGGCCCAGCGCAGGAACGGCGGGTAGGTCCGCTGGATGACCGGGAAGATCCGGTCGAAAACCCAGCCCACCGGCCATAGCGCCACGCGCACCAGTCCCCAGACCGTGAAAAGCACCCACCGGACGATGTAGAATACGCCCGTTACGATATAGCCCAGTCCGCGTGAGAAAGCACTCCAGACGGCCCCGATCACGGACCGGATCTTACCCAGTGACGTGGTCGGATCCGGTTGTGGACGGGATTCGTCGTCCGCGTACGGTTCCCGGTCGCGGTGCAGGATCGACGAAATGACCGGGATCAGGGTGACGGCCACCAGGGTGGCCACGATGAGCGAGAAGGTGACGGCCAGCGCCAGGTCCCGGAACAATTGCCCGGCGATGCCCTCCACGAAGACGATGGGCACGAAGACGCATACCGTGGTCAGCGTCGCGGCCACGACGGCCTGTCCGACTTCCGATGCGCCGAGGCGAACACGCTCCGCAATGGGCAGGTCGCCCCCTCGCCTGCGGTGCCGGTCGATGCCCTCCAGCACCACGATGGAGTTGTCCACCAGCATGCCGACCCCCAGGGCCAGCCCGCCGAGGGACATGATGTTCAGCGATACGTCGAAGGCGTACAGGAAGAAGAAGGTGGTGACCACCGAAATGGGGATGGACACGCCGATGATGAGACTGCTCGAACTCCGCAGGAACAGGTACAGCACCAGGATGGCGAGGATACCGCCGTACATGGCCGTCTTGAGCACCTCGTCCACCGACTGCTGGATGAAGATCGACTGGTCGAAGACCACCTCCAGGTTCACGCCGGAAGTGAGTCCCGCCACGGTCTCCCGCACCGAATCCAGCCGGTCCTTGACCACGCGCCCCACCTGGATCGTATTGGTGCCGGCTTCCTTGTAGATGGCGATCTCGATGCTCTCCCGGCCATCGATCCGCGCCGACAGCTTGCGTTCCTTGTGGCTTTTCGTCACCGTGGCTACGTCGGAGAGCAGGATGGGCACGGTGTTGACCTGGCCGACGATGATGTCGCCGATCTCGTCCACGGCCTGGAACTCGTTCAGGATGCGTACCAGGTATTCCGTCTCGCCGTCCTTGATGGTTCCTCCGGCGACGTTCACGTTCTCCTGCTCGAGCCGGGTGGCCACCTGGGTGATGGGAATGCCTAGGCTGGCCAGCCTGGACTCGTCCAGCTCCACGTGGATTTCCTCTTCCAGGCCGCCGCTGATCTTGACCGCGGCGACGCCCTCGAGGGCTTCCAGCTCGCGCTTGATCTCCTCTTCCGCCATGATGCGCAGGGCGGTAAGGCTCTCATTCCCGGAAAGGGCGATGCGCAGGATCGGATCGAGACTCGGGTCGAACCGGAGCAGGATGGGTTTCTCCGCCGCCTGGGGCAGGTTGAGCAGGTCGATCTTCTCCCGCACGTTCAGGCTGGCGAAATCCATGTTGGTGCCCCATTCGAACTCCAGGATGACGTCGGACCGTTCGGGGCGGGAAATGGAGCTGACGCGCACCACGCCGGTGACCACGCCCACCGCCTCTTCGATGGGCTCGGAGATGAGGTTTTCGATCTCGTTGGGCGCGGCGCCGACGTACTCGGTGCGCACCGTCAGGGTCGGGTACGTGATGTCCGGCAGGAGATTGATGGGCAGCCGCGAAAACGCGATGAAGCCGAAGAGCAGCATCGCCGTCATCAGCATGATGATCGTGACGGGCCTGCCGATGGAAAATCCGATGATCTTCATGTATAGTTTACCAGTTTACCGTGTTACCTGCTTACTGCGTTACCTTCGGATTCAATGCTATTCAATGTTCGTCGCCGATCAGATTATGGATCATCTCGACCAGTGCCTTGCTCGCCTCCTCCATGGACTTCGTCTCGCGACGCGCGCCGACGTAGAGGTCCGCATACTGCTGGCAGATCTGAAGCGACGGCGTGAAGGCACCGGCCGAATCCAGTTCACGGCGCACGCCTTCCACCGTGCGATGGAACATCTCGACCGTGTCGAGGAAACCGTCTTTCAGTTCCGCCTTTTTCACTTCATCCCATGCCTTGGCCGGCACATCGCCTATTTCGGCCGGCTTGCAATCGCACAGGGTGTGCAGTTTCGGCCAGATGGCCCGGAACCGTTTTTCCACCTCTTCACGCTTGCCGTCCTCGGGATTTTCGAGGGTCAGGGACCTCTGGATCAGTTTCTCGTACTCCGGTCCTTCCTGGGCCGTGGCCGGGAACGAGATTGACGCAACGAGCAGCAAGATAAACCAACGCATAATCCATCTCCCGTGATTGTGCTTGTTGATTCCGCGCCTGCGTCTGTTTCTGCTTGCACGGTGATTGCGCGAGTACGGCTATACTAATGTATATACATCCGCGTTCATCTTCCCGCGTTATCTTCCCGTCTTCATCTTCCGTGAAGAGTCGCCGTGCTACTGCGGCCGTCCCCCTCCGCGCTGTGTACGCATCTGGCGCATCTGCTGGATCAGGAACGCCCGCTGCCTTTCTTCGTCATCCGCGAAAGCCGGGTCTTCCTCCATCTGCTTATCGTAGGCCGCTTTGATCTCGGGGTTCTGGAACATCCGCTCCTTCATCTGATCCAGGTCCATGGCCATCATCCTGTTGCCGCCGCGCATACCGCCATCGCCACCGCCGGGTCGACCTCCGGCCCCTTCTCCCGCGCCGTCCATGGCGGCTCCGCTGGTGGCGGCTCCGCTGGTGGCGGCTCCGCTGGTGGCGGCTCCGCGTGCGCCGGCGTTGCCTTCCTGCGCCGCCGGACGCTGTGCCGAACCTTCCCCGCCTCCACCCATGCCGCCTGCAATCCCGTCCGCGGCGGGCGGGATCTGCCCGGCAATGCGGACGGGTGCTCCGTTACGGAGTCCCTCCTGCCCCACGGTGATGATGGAGTCGCCGTCGGACAGGCCGGAAATCACCTCCACGTAATCCCCTTCCGCGATGCCGATTTCAAGAAGCCGCTTCTCGGCCGTGCCGTCCCGGAACAGGAAGGCGTAGGATCCCTCGGCTTCCGCCACCAGCGCTTTCTTCTCGACCTGCAGGACGTCTTCGTGGATCGCGATCACCAAGTTGACCGTGGTGAACATGCCCGGGCGCAGCGTTCCCCTGCGATCCCGGATTTCCACGGTGACCTTGACCGTCCCGCTCTGGGGATCCACGATGGGACTTATCCGGGCGACCCGGCCCGTGTGGGTCTGGTCCGATCCTTCGACATTGATGCGCACCGACTGTCCCGCCCGGACCTGTCCGATGTCCTTTTCCGGCACGTAGATGCGGGCGAGCAGCGGGTCGAGATCCGCCGTGCGGAATACCACGTCATTCGCATTCACGAGGTTCCCCACCTCGATCAATCGCTCTGTGATGATGCCGGCGAAGGGACTTCGGACCGTGGCATAGGCCAGTTGCAGCTTCGCCGATTCGTACTGGGTCCGGGCCGCTTCGTACTGGAACTTGGTCTGTTCGAATTCCTGGCTGCTGAGCAGTTCCTGTTCCAGCAGCTCCTGGGACCGGTTGTAATTCGATTCCAGGCTGTTCATGTTCACTTCCCGCTCCTGCAGCGTCAATTCCAGCGCGTCGGTGTCGAGCTGGGCCAGCGGCTGGCCTTCCTCCGCGCGGTCGCCCTCCTCGACCAGGATGGTCTTCACGAGCCCCTGCGTGCGGGAGACGACGTCCACGTGCCGCTCGGCCTCGAGCGACGTATAGGTAAGCAGCGTCGCCGCGATGTTGCCCCGCCCCACGGTTTTCACCTCGACCGGTATGGAAGCCCCGGTGCGCGCCATGGCGCCCATGCCGGGCCGCCCGCCGCGCTGATTCTGAGCCGCGTTGTCTTCCGCTTCCTCCTCGCCGCCGCAGGCAAGGGTCCCCGCCATGGCCAACGCCACCGACCAGCACGCCAGTTTCCTCATCCCAAACCGCTTGAACATGAACTGCTCCTTCAATTGTAAGATCCGGTACACGCCGGTCTTGTCGTCTCACTGCCCGCCTGGCAGGCTATTCCTTTCCATCGCACCTGGGTCGGGTTGTTCCTGCGCACCGAAATCAATGGCGCGCCTTCCCGCCGGCACGTCCCGCTATCTTCGCCGGTATCCGTTCCGGAACCGCTCCTTGATCATGGCGAAGAACTTCGTCTGTTGCTCGGGGGTCAACACGTCCTTGTGCGCCAGGATGTATTCAAAAACGATGGCTTCCCGCTCCGCCTGCAGCGAATCCATCTGCGCCTTGATCCGGTCTACCTCCCCACGGTCGGCATCCGGCGCCATGAGCAGATCGTACAACTGGTCCCGTTTTTCGCGGTATCCATCCCGGTAGGGTGTCATCCGTTCCCCGAGTTCGGCGCGCATTGTCCTGACCTGTTCCGCCTGGGCTTCGGTGAGTCCGAGGCGTTCGGTTACGGACATCCGGGCCTCGCGCCTGCTTTCACGGCCGCGCCGCTCGTCGTCGCCCCAGCGGTGATACGCACGGGTCGCCAGCGAAGCGAGATTGATGACCGTGAGCAGGACCACGCCCCATATGATCAGCTTTTTCTTCATCCGTCCCGACCGTTCCTCGCAAATGGGTTCGGCTTACCTGTTAATAGTCTCGAAGTTCATACTTGCCTTTCACTTACCTGCCAGTATCGTCCAGGGGTGCGTCCCAGTCCAGCAACAGGTATTCCTGGCCGACCGATTCTGCGGTGACGTCCTGCAGGTCTTCGGCCAGCGTAAAGGCCAGAACGTTCGACTCGGCGATCGGCGCTTCCAGCTGCGCAGTTTCTCCGTTGGGACCGCTGCCGAGATAGGCGCCGATCAGGATCCCCACGGCCAGCGTGGCGGCCATCAGCGCCGGACGGGCAAGCCAGTCCAGCTTCGATCCGGCCGCCGGACCGGTTCCGACGGGCTCTTCGCCCCGGAGGGCGGTCTCGAAGCGCATACGGAGCCGCAGGGTGGGACCGGATACGCGCAGAAGCGTGTCGGAATCCCATGTCGCGCGCAGCACGTTCACCCGCTCCCGGCACCGCGGGCAGGTACGCAGGTGTTCCTCGCACCGTGCCAGCTCTTCCGAGGGCAGATCCCCGTCGATATAGAGAAACACCCGGTCTTCAAGGAAACGATGATTCATGGCAGGCACCCGCCTGATAAGGGTCGTCGTGTTTCTTACGGCGATTACGTTGTTTATGTCTTTTACGTTTATTCTTTTACGTTTATGTCGTTTGCGTCGTTTAGATTGCGCGGTCGAGCCGTGCGGCCGTCACCCGCTGTTATCCTCTTCCTGTAAACTTAGACAACCTGTCCGTCCAATCCATTCGATTTTTATGCAGCGTGTCGCGGCATGATCGTCCCCACCGGTTCAAAGTTCGTCCAGATGCGGCCGCAGCCGCCTGCCCAGGCTGGTCTTGGCCCGGTGCAGCAGGGACTCCACCGCGGAAGGGGTACAGTCCATGGCTTCGGCGATAGCCTTGTAGGACATGCGCTCGAAATGGGAGAGGATCAGCGCGGTACGCTGCCGCTCGGGTAACGCATCGATCGCCTGCCCGACGATGCGTTCCCGGTCCGCCTGCTGGAGGTCTTCCTCGACGCTCCGGTCCCGGAGCATCGCCGTCTCGTCGGCGCCCTCGTTCCAGAAATCCAGGGCGAGCCACTGCAGCCGGCGTTTCCGGCGCCGGACGTTGAGGCACTGGTTGACGGCGATCCGGTAGAGCCAGGTCCCCGGATCGGCGTCCCCGCGAAACCGGTCGTAAGCCTGCATGGCCCGGACGAAAACATCCTGGGTAATGTCCTCCGCCTCCTGTGGATTTCCCATGAGCCGGTAGCAGGTCTGGTAGATGCGCCCATGCCAGGCATCGAACAGCCTTCGAAAGACCTCCTGCCTGTCTTCCGGCGCATTCCCCTTGAGCTCACCGGATCGATGGGTATCGGGCATTTTCCACGGCACCTTCGGGTCATCTTGGCGGATCGGGCGGTCCGCGCGGTCGCCGCCACCAAACTCCTGATTACATTCATGAAAACGCGGGCCATCTTACCCTTGCGCGCGGTCCGCGCGGTCGCTATAATAAAAACGGCTTGTAAACCGATGTTTCAAGCCAAAGTCTAGCATTCTGCCGAACCCGACTGAACGCGATGGGCCGCGGACCTTTCGCCGAAATCCCCATTTCGTCCGGGGTTTTCACCGAACCCGGTTTCCATCCACAATATACCGCTAAGACGCCGATTTCTTGTCTATATGTTGAGGCATCCGATCACGGACGAGGCGTAAAACCCCTGCCACGGGGCACGACGGAGGTGGTTATGTCAGCCATTACCGACGAACAGATGGCCTTTTTCGAAGACCAGGGTTACCTGATGGTGCGGGGCCTGCTGGATCCGGACGAAGTACTCGAGCCCGTTATCGAGGAATACGGGACCGTGCTCGACCAGCTGGCGGATGAGCTTTACCTGGCGGGCAAGATCGAATCCAGGTACGAAGACCTGCCTTTTGGCGAGCGGATCACGAAAGTCTGGGGGGAAAGCGGCGTGGTCCACCAGCAGTATTTCGATTTCACGCTGCCTCAGGGCAACATAAAGGAAGATACGCCCTTCTGGTGCGGTCCCGCGGTGTTCAACGTCCTGACCAACCCGCGGCTGCTCGACGCCGTGGAATGCTTCATCGGTCCCGAGATCTACTCCAACCCGGTCCAGCACGTGCGCATCAAGCTGCCCGAGCATCTGACGCCGGTCAACCCCAGCACAGGCCGCATTCAGCTCGGCATATCGCCGTGGCACCAGGACAACGGCGTCGTCACGGAGGAGGCCGACGACACCGACATGCTGACGGTCTGGTTCTCGCTGAAGGAGGCGACGGTCGAACAGGGATGTCTCACCGTCATCCCCGAAAGCCACCGCGACGGCCTGCTCCACCACTGTCCCGATATCTGGGGCCTCGAAATCCCCGAGAAGGTGAAGGACCGGTCCGCCGCCGTTCCCCAGCCGACCAGGCCCGGCGACGTCCTGTTCCTGCACAAGCACACCTGCCACTCGTCGCTGCCCAACAAGAGCAACGAGATCCGGTGGAGCTACGACCTGCGGTACAACCCGATCGGCCAGGCCTCGGGGCGGGGCGCCTTCCCGGGATTCGTAGCCCGCAGCAAGGCCAGCCCGGAGCGGATCCTGACCGATCCCGTCGCGTGGAACCAGATGTGGGTGGATGCCAGGGACGCCCTCGCCGGTCTGCCCAACCCGTCCTTCAATCGCTGGAGCAGGGACCACGAGCTCTGCGCGTAGGGGTTTTGGACAGCCGGAGACGATGGGTGCCGGTCCGCGTCTCACTCGAGACGTACGCCTACCGTCTCGTTACTCGAAATGCACGCCTGCTGTCGCGGCTGTCTCCACCAGGAACCGCCTGACCTCCGCTACCTCGCCGTAGTCGGTCAGGTGCTCGACTACCACGCACGTCCAGTCCGGCAGCGACGCCGCACGGCGCAGCAGGCGCGCGTAGTCCAGCACGCCCCGACCGGCAGGCTGCTCATCGAGATGGACGATCAGCGGCACGTCTCGAGGCGCCGCATCCTTGGCGTGGACGTTCACGATCCGGCTTCCCAGGCGGTCGAAGGCGTCGTCGATGAAATCGCCGGACCTGTAGAGTGACAGGGGATCCAGGATGTTGGCAGGGTCGAAGTTGATGCCGGCACCGGGGTGGTCGACTTCCTCCATCAGCGTCATCGCCCTGTCCACGGTGGACAGGATCGTCATCAGGGACATCTCCGGGGCGATAAGCACCCCGTGCCCGGCCGCGTACGGCCCGATCTCTTTCAATGCCTCGATAAGACGCTCCAGCGCCGCCGCGCCGTGATTCTCCGGATGGGGAAACCATGGATTCGCCGGGTGCATGCCGCCGGCCTCGGTCAGAAGCACGCGGCAGCCGAGGGCCGCGGCCAGGGGAATCCGGTCCCGCAGGATGCGCAGTTGGGCGGCAGACTCGGTGGCGTCGGGCCGCACCAGCGGGGTACCCACACTCCACCCCTGGCCGATGGAAACCCCTGCCTCGTCCAGGTTCTTCCTGATTAGCGCGCATTCGTCCACATCGACGGATACCGTCGGCTCCAGGTCCACGCCGATGACGTCGAAACCCAACTCCCTGACCCAGCTTGCGGTCCCCTTCGTGATCCGGTCCAGGGGCGGGACGAAACTATCCAGGCAGAGTCGCATGATGGAAACGAATAGATTAATTAACCTGCGTATTATGAATTAGTTATACAGACAAACGGCCGCGCTGCGTGAAGAAATTGACACTTTTGGATGTAATTTCATATATATGTATACCGAACGCACGTAATTACAAGACGATCCTGCGACAACGGCACAAAAGGACGGCATACCGGTGAGCAGCAAGGACTTCTTCGACCGCGTCGCCCGGGACTGGGACGAGATGCGCGAAAGCTATTACTCCGATGACGTCAGGGCGGGCGCCCTGGCTGCCGCCGGGGTCCGTCGAGGCAGAATCGCCGCCGACATCGGCGCCGGCACGGGCTTTATCTCACAGGGTCTGATCCAGGCGGGATTACGGGTCATTGCGGTCGATCAGTCCGGGGTAATCCTGAACGAAATGAAGCGAAAATTCGAGGACATCGACGTGATCGACTATCGCATCGGGAGCGCGGAGGACCTGCCCATTTCCGACGAAACGGTCGACTATGCATTTGCCAACATGTGCCTCCACCACGTTGAATCCCCGCCGGGCGCCATCCGGGAAATGACCAGAATCCTGAAACCCGGGGGTAAACTCGTGATCACGGACGCGGACGAGCACGAATTCGAATTTCTGCGCGAAGAACACCACGACCGCTGGCTGGGGTTCAATAGATCTGATATAAAGGGATGGTTTGAGGCCGCGGGACTGACCGACGTAGGGGTCGACAACGTCGGATCCTGCTGCGAAGTGCAGTCGACTTGCTGCGACGATTTCGCCCGGATCGGGATATTCGTGGCCGCGGGTGAAAAACAGCCGTGAGTAACGGTCACGATACGTGGTCGCCGGTCTTGTAATCGTGTAACATTGGGAATCAGTACATTCGGATACCGACAACATCGTTTTCAGGACGTCCCCGTGCATCCCAGTACTGAACACATACCCATCGTAATCTGTCCGGACCACAAGGCACTGTCGAAGACGGTCGCACGCGAAATCGTCGATTACGCCAGGAGCCGCGCAGAGCAGGGTCAGTTGGCCGTGCTCGGCCTCTGCACGGGCTCCACGCCCATCGACGTATACGGTGAGCTCATCGCCATTCATCGCGGCGGCGTCAGCTTCGAGAACGTCGTCACGTTCAATCTCGACGAATACTACCCCATGTCGAGACAGTCGACTCAGAGCTATCACCGGTACATGCGGGAAAACCTCTTCGACCACGTCGACATACCGGACGACCAGGTCTTCGTTCCCCTGGGCGACCTGGCGCCGGAAGAAATCGAGGAACATTGCGACTGGTACGAGGAACGCATCCGTGCGGTGGGCGGCATCGGCATCCAGCTTCTGGGCGTCGGTCGGACGGGGCATATCGGTTTTAACGAACCCGGCTCGCTGCCCGACACCCGGACCCGCTTGATCCGGCTGGACGAGATTACGCGCAAGGACGCCGCCTCCAGTTTCCACGGTGAGGAGAACGTGCCCATCGAGGCCGTGACCATGGGCGTCGGCACCATCCTCGACGCGGAGCGTATCATCCTCATGGCCACGGGGGAGCACAAGGCCCCCATCGTCCGGGAGGCCGTCGAAGGCGAGGTGAGTCCCCTCGTGGCGGCCAGCTATCTGCAGAACCATCCGAACGCCACGGTCTTCACCGATCCGGCCGCATCGAGCGAACTTACCCGCGTCAAGCTGCCCTGGCTGAACAACCACGCGGTGGACTGGACCGACCAGCTTTCGCGGCGTGCCGTGCTATGGCTGTGCGAGCAGACGGACAAGCCGGTGCTGCACCTGCAGCGGCGGGATTACAACGCCCACGACCTGTACTCCCTGGTCGACACCGTCCCGTCCGTCGACGAGCTGAACCGGAAGACCTTCGACGCGGTCCGCGCCAAGATATACGGACGCCAGGACCTGTTCACCAACAGGCGGTGCATCTGCTTTTCGCCCCACCCGGACGACGACGTCATCTCCATGGGCGGCACGCTGTTCCGCCTGGCCGGCGTCGGCAACGACATCACCATCGCCTACATGACCAGCGGCAACATCGCCGTCTTCGACGAGGACGTGAAACGGCTCATCGACTTCATCGGGCTGACCTTCCGCGACCTGGGATGTCCCCACGAAAGGTTCGACGGCATCGTGGAAACGGTCCGGTCCTTCCTCGACGGGAAACAGCCCGGCCAGATCGACCTCCCCGAGGTGCAGGTCATCAAGACCAACATCCGCCGGTCCGAGGCCATCGCGGCGGCGTCGACCGTGAACATCCCGCCGGAGAAGACCCGGTTCCTGGACCTGCCCTTCTACAAGACCGGCCAGGTGAAGAAAAACCCCGTCTGCGAAGACGACGTCGGCATCGTCCTGAAGCTGCTGAACGAAATCCGCCCGGAGGTCGTCTTCGTCGCCGGAGACCTGTCCGACCCCCACGGCACCCACCGCGTGTGCAAGGAAGTCATCGACCAGGCGCTCGCCGTCTACGACCGGACGAAGCCGGACGTGTGGCTTTACCGTGGCGCCTGGCAGGAGTGGGAAGTGGACGAGGCGGACGTCTTCATCCCCCTTTCCTATGAAGACCTCCAGCGCAAGATCCAGGCCATCTTCCGCCACGAGTCCCAGAAAGACACCGCCATGTTCCCGGGCGCGTACGACGACCGGGAGTTCTGGGAGCGCGTGCAGGACCGAAATACCCACACGGCCCGGCGCCTGGACAAACTGGGTTTTCCCCAGTACTACGCCATGGAAGCCTTCGTCCTGGAACGCGGCGAGCCGTAAAACCTCCGCATGCCGCACATGCCGCGCCGGCCGTAAAACCTCCGCATGCCGCACATGCCGCGCCGGCCGGTAAATCCCGCAGCCACGCTCCGCGAAAAGCTGTTGATCTTCCGATCATCATTCCATTATATTGGCCTGCTTGATTGACGGCGCCGCGCAGGGGCCTCGACGGCTCCTGACCTGAAGTGGGGTCTGGCAGATATCGATTCATCGACCGGGAATCCCGGATTATCGGAGGCACATGTGCGCATAGCGGTATTTGGTACTGGTGGCGTAGGTGGTTATTACGGGGGGCGACTCGCCGAGGCAGGGGAAGACGTCGTCTTCATCGCACGCGGTCCGCATCTGGAAGCGTTGCGCGAAAACGGCCTTCGCGTGGAAAGTACGAAGGGCGATTTTACGCTGCCCTCGATCCAGGTCACCGGTGACCCTGAGGAAGCCGGCGACGTGGACGTGGTTATGCTCTGCGTCAAGTGCTGGCAGGTACCTGAGGCCGTCGAGGGACTGCGTCCCCTTCTCGGACCGGACACCTGTATTCTGCCCATGGAAAACGGCGTGGAGACGCCGGAGCAACTTGCCGCTGAGTTCGGCTGGCGCCATGTGCTTGGCGGGGTCTGCGGAATCGTCTCCTTCATCGCCGAACCGGGACTCATCCGACACGTGGCCTATGAACCTTTCGTCAACTTCGGCGAATGGGACAACCGCTCGAGTGAACGGGTAGACCGGCTGCGCCAGGCTTTTGAGCGCGCCAAGGGACTTATTGTAGACACGCCGGCAGACATTCAGGCCGCCATGTGGCGCAAGTACATCCTCATCGCTTCGTGGAGCGGGATCGGCGGCGTAACCCGCGCGCCGATTGGCGTCGTCCGAAGCCAGCCTGGTACGCGCAGGCTCCTCGAGACGGCCATGGAAGAGATTCACCAGGTGGCCACCGCCCTGGGCGTCAGGCTTCCGGACGACATCGTAGCCCGGACCCTGGCCATCCTGGACAGCGTCGAATACGGCGGCACAGCCTCCATGCAGCGGGATATCATGGAAGGACGATTCTCCGAGCTGGAGGCACAGACCGGCGCGCTGGTCCGCATGGGAAAGGAAGCGGGCGTGGCCACACCGGTAAACGATTTCATCTACCACGCGCTGCGGCCCATGGAACTCCGCACCCGGGGACAGGTATCCTTCGAGGCCCCCTGAGGTACGATCCGGGGTTGTTTCCGGCGCTTCCCATGGCATGGGCAGGTGTCTCTGCCGGCGTCTTGAGACGGCGCAATGCGTTTCCAGACCCAGCGGACCGTACGCAGTTCGCGCAGCACCTGTCCGCACGCAGGGCGTGTTCCGGCAGGACAGTCTGAGAACCCTCCATGAAACCATTTATCGAACGCCTGGCGGAGGACCGCCCCCTCCTTTACGACGGAGGCTTCGGCACCGAGCTCTTCTCCCGCGGCATCGAACTGGCCAACAGCGCGCTGGCCAACGAACTGTATCCCGACATTGTCAGGGACGTCCATTTCGACTATATTGAAGCAGGTTCGGAAGCGATCGGAACGAATACCTTCGTGGCGTCGCATCCCCATCTGGAAATGGCAGGGAAGGACGCCTCCGAGTCCGTCGGGCTGATCCGGCGGTCCGTGGAACACGCCCGTGCCGCGATCGAACGAAGCGGCAGGGAGGTGTACCTCGCAGGATCCATCGGTCCGCTGCCGGGCGCCATCGAGGCCGACAGCGGCGACACCGAATTCGGCATCGCGAACAGCATCGCCCGGGACGCCCACGCGCGTGTGGGCACGGCGTTGGCCGAAGGCGGCGTGGATTTCTTCTGCGTCGAGACCATGTTTTCCGCCAACGAGGCGGCCCTGGCCGTGAACGAGTTGAGGCAATTCGGTCTTCCCATTGCGGTGAACCAGACGTACAAGTACACGAAGGACCGGGCCACGGGCGAGGTCATCTACAAGACGGACTGGGGCCACTCGGCGGCCGATCTTCTCGAGATCCTCGCGGGCGGCGCGCAGTCCGATGGGCACGACTTGCTCGGGCACGTGAAGATCGTCGGCCTGAACTGCGGCGCGGAGTCTCGGCGCGACGAGCACACGGGAATGCCCTACGCCATAAACGGCATCGGCCAGTTGAAGCGCGCCTTGGACGCCCGACGGGATGCGCCGAAACGGATGATGGCCTACCCGAACGCGGGGAAGGCGCGGCTGGACGAGCAGCACCGGACCTATTACGCGAATACGCCGGAGGAAATGGCGGCTTTCGTGCCGGACCTCCTCGAGGCCGGCGCCTACTTCATCGGCGGGTGCTGCGGCACAGGCGTCGCCCACATCCGGGCCTTTCGCGCGGCGATGGACCGGGTTGCGGCGTGAGCACACGGGAGCGGCGTGCATCCGGACAGCCTGCGGCAGCTTGAGCGAAGCGCTTGTGCCCTGAGCACAGGAACGGTCGGCATGGCGGTGTACCAGGTATTGTACTGGCGGGACATCCCGGCGCAGGTGCGCGTCTACGGCGGCCGGCGTCCCCTTTCCCGCCAGATGCCCGACTGGTTCCAGCAGGAGATCGACCGGGTGGCCATGCGGGACGGACTCACCGGTACCGACGCCTACCTGGACGAGTGGCACTGGTCCGAGAGGCAGGAATGGCCGGGAGAGGAAGAAGAGGCAGACGCGGTCGCGGCAGCCATATTGAAGCAACTCGAAGAAGTGTACGACAAGGGATAGGACCAGCCGAAACAGGACAAGAACGAGGCAGGAATTTGGGTCAGACGGTCGACATAGGCAGGCGCATCGAACTGGTACCCCTCGATGCACATTTCGGGGACATATCGATCGGTCTGTACCGCCAGCAGGACGATGCGGGACCGGTCTACCAGGTATTCACCTACAGCCGGCGGGAAGGCGTCGAAGACCGGATCACCTTCGTGGTGAAGGCCATGGAAATCCTCGGAGGCATGGTACCGGCCGGCGGTGGGCGCCTGCGGTTTCACTGCGGCTATGCACATCACCTGGCCGTAAAGCGGGTGTTCCTCGAAGCCTGCAAACTGGATCCGGCCGGCCCCGTCGAACCGCGGCCGCTGCAGATCCTGGACAAGAAGTCGGGCTTGCAGATCAAGGTCCTGAGCGAAGGCGACGGCGTCTACCGGGTCACGGCCCACGGCGAGGGAAAGGACCGCGAACGCCGCATTTCCTTCATCGCCGGCGGGCTGATGAAACTGGCCGAGATGGAAGAGGTAAGCGGCACCCTGGACCAGGTGGCTTTCCCCTGTGGCGAAGTCCACGACGCCCTGGTCGGGCTGTTGCTGGTCCGCGCACCCAATGTCCGGGCGGTCCTGCGCGAGCAGGAAGCGGTCGCGAGCCGGGGCGTCCTGGCCGCGCCGAGCCAGCAGGATGTTTGACGACCGGCGCCGTAGTTGAAAGAAGACTACCGCTACTGGTGGATGCACAAAGCGCGATCGATGGATGCGCAACGAGATGGGTCGTTGCACGATCCATAAGGAGGCAGTCATGAGCGACGAGATCATCAAGCCGATGAAGGGCCGGGACCGGGTACTGGCCGCCCTGCAGGGTGAGCCCGTGGATCGTACGCCCGTGTGCAATCCGACGTCCGTCGCCACGGTGGAACTGATGGATCTCGTCGACGCGCCCTTTCCGGACGCCAACCGGGACCCGGAACTCATGGCCCGTCTGGCGGCCACGAGCTACACGGAACTCGGATTCGACACCATCATGCCGGTCTTCACCATCATCCAGGAGTCCTCCGCGCTGGGTTGCAAGATCCAGTGGGAGCAGAAGGACAACTGGCCTACGGTCAAGATGAGGGAACCCATCTGGACCGACGTGGACGACATCAAAATCCCATCGGATTACCTGACGCACCGGGACACGAAATGCGTCCTGGACGCCATCAGGATGCTCAAGAAGGAATATGGCGACGAGGTGGCGGTCATCGGGAAGACCATGGGCCCCTGGTCCCTGGGATACCACTGTTTCGGCGTGGAACCCTTCCTGCTCATGTCCCTTGACGACCCGGGCAGGACGCATCTCGCCCTGGACCGCATGAAGGAGGCCACGGTGGAATTCGGCATCGCGCAGATCGAGGCCGGGGCGGACGCCCTGACCCTGCCCGACCACGCCACCGGCGACCTGGTGAGCGGCGAATACTACCGCCGGTTCCTGCGGGACCTGCACATCGAGCTGGCCGAACGGATTTCCATCCCGCTGATCATGCACATCTGCGGGCGTACCGTGGACCGCATGGGCTATATCGCGGAGACCGGGTTCGCGGCCTTTCACTACGATTCGAAGAACAAGCCCGAGGAATCCATGGAGGCGGTCGACGGCAAGATCGCCCTCGTGGGCAACATCAATAATCCCGAGACGCTTTTCGCACGGGGTCCCGAAGAAGTGGGCCAGGAAGTCTGCCAGAACCTGGAACACGGTATTCATATGGTTGGACCGGAATGCGCGGTTCCCCTGCAAGCGTCCGTCGAGAACCTGAAGGCGATCCCGCAGGCGGTGAAGGACTGGCACAAGGCTCACGCGGCTTAGCAGCCCGGAAATCGCGTACGACTACCGGGTTCGACGCCCCGCGCGATGCGGCGGCACGAGCGGTAGACGTCAATTTCGACATGAAACGGGAGGACCGGACAGGAGCGCATGGCAGAACTAAACGATATAGCCAATGACTTTCTGAAAGACGAAATAGAAGAGTTCATCGAAAGACCCAACGAGCGATCGCGGATCATCGACGCTTTCGCCCGGGCGACTCCCGCCATGCAGGCGATCTCCGCGGCCCTCATCGACGGGGACAACGGGACGGTCGACACGCTGACCCGAGCGGCGTTGGACGACGGGATCGAAGCGCTGGAGGTGATGGACGACGGCCTGATCAACGGCATGAGCGTCGTGGGCATCAAGTTCCGGGAGAACTTCATCTTCGTGCCCGAGGTACTGGCCTGCGCCCGGGCCATGAAGGCCGGAATGGCCCACATCGAGCCCATTCTTTCGGCGTCGGGCATCGAACCGGTCGGCACCGTCATCATGGGCACGGTCAAGGGCGACCTCCACGACATCGGCAAGAACCTGTGCATCATGATGCTCCGCGGCGCCGGATTCGTGGTCCATGACCTCGGCGTCGACACCTCCGAAGACGAGTTCATGGACGCGGTGGAGGAACACGAAGCCCCCCTGCTGGGCATGTCGGCCCTGCTGACCACGACCATGCCCAACATGGGCAAGACCATCGACGCCTTCATCGACAACGACATGCGGGAGGACGTCAAGATCATGGTCGGCGGCGCGTCGGTGACGCAGGAGTTCGCCGATGACATGGGCGCCGACGGCACCGCCGAAGACGCGGTGGGATGCGTGGAACTGGCCCAGCGCCTCCTCGAAGAACTCAAGCAGGAACAGGAAGCCTGACCAGCCCGTCCGGCGAAGTGGACCCGGGGTGATGCGGATCGACAGACGCGGGCGGATCGATGGACGCGGCGAACCGCTGACCAGCCCGGCAATTTCCCCTACCTTTCCCATGAAAAAGATCGACAAGGCGGCGTACCAGGAACGGCTGGACCGCATCACGGCCATCTTCAAGGACATGATGGCCCATGCGACCAGACAGGCCACCTACCGCTGCCCCTACAAGAACCGTTTCGACGAATGCACCGCCCGGTTCGGGTGCCGCAACCAGCGCAAACCGCGGAAAGCCGGCGGCCTGCTCATGTGCGGCGGGGACGACAAGCTCGACTACCGCAGCGCCTGGGAGACCGAGGAGGCGCCCCTGGATACATCCGCTAATCCGGCAAGCGGCTCCGTAACCGACGGCACGACGAACCAGCCCTCGGTCATCGGAAAATCCATCTTCGACTACGCCGACGACCTCGCCGTGCAGGTGCCCACCTCGTGTTTCCGCAACGGCATCTGTCACGAGTGCATCGTGGAAATACGGCAGGGGATGGAAGGACTCGTACCTCGGACGAAACCCGAGTCCTTTCTGCGGGAGAACTACCGGCTCGCCTGCCAGGCCCGGGTGATCGATCCGAAGGTGGACATCGCCTTTTCTCCCCTGCGCCGAACGCCCAAGATCCTGACGGTTACCGAAGAAAAGGAAACGCGGCTGGACCCCATGGTCACCCGCCGGGGCGATGCGGTTTACTACGACGGCGAGCAGGTGGACCAGTTCCGCGGGCACCTGTACGGGCTCGCGATCGATCTCGGCACGACCACGGTGGTCATGGATTTCGTGGACCTGGAGACCGGCCGAAGCGTTCACGTCTGTTCCTTCGAGAACCCCCAGCGGTTCGGCGGCAGCGACGTCATGCACCGGATCTCCTATGACGGGTCGTTCGAGGGTGAACTCTGGAACGCCATCATCAACGCCGTCAACCACGAGATCATGGACTGGTGCGAGCGGACGGGAACCGCGCGGCAGGAGATCTACGAGATCGTCGTGGCGGGCAACTCTACGATGCGGGACCTCTTCTTCCGGCTCGTCGTGCAGAGCATCGGCCAGAAGCCCTACAAGTCCCTCATCGAAAACGAATACCTCGCGGGCGAGCGGGAGACCACGGCGCTCACCATCGGCACCCGCCGCCTCGGACTCCGCGCCAATCCGAAGGCCCGGGTCTACGGCCTGCCCATCATCGCCAGTCACGTGGGCGGCGATGTGGCGGCGGACCTGGCCACCGTCGACCTGGCCGCGCAGCCAGGCGTATCCATGCTGGTGGACGTGGGCACCAACACCGAGGTGGTCGTGGCGGGCAACGGCCGCATGATCACGGCTTCCTGTCCCGCCGGACCCGCCTTCGAGGGCGGCGGCATACAGTATGGCATGCCGGGCTACGAAGGCGCCATCGAAACGTTGAAGTGGGAAGACGGGCGGTTCGCCTGGAGCACCATCGGCGACACCGCTCCCCAGGGCGTCTGCGGCTCCGGCCTGATCGACCTCCTCGCCGAACTGCGCCGCCACGGCATGATGTCGCCCAAGGGCGTATTTTCAGATCGCAAACAGTTCGAAGTGTCCGTCGTGCCCGAGTCCGGCATCACGCTCTCCCGCCAGGATGCCAGCAACCTCGCGCAGGCCAAGGCCGCCAACTACTGCGGTCAGTATATTGTGCTGCGGGCCTTCGGCGTCGCTCCGGGTGACGTGGACCGCCTCTTCCTGTCAGGCGGCTTCGCCAACTACGTGGACGTCCGCAACGCCATCGACATCGGGTTCCTGGCCCCCGTGCCCGAAGACCGCATCGTCAAGGTGGGCAACGCCGCCGTCCAGGGCGCCCGGGAGGTCCTCCTGTCCCGCTCGCGACGCATGGAAATGGAGACGCTGGTCAGGGACATCGAGCACGTCGAACTCGAGACCACCCCCGACTTCTTCGAGGTCTTTGTCGAGGCCTGCCAGTTCAAGCCCATGCCGGGGGTGCTGGTGTAACCGGTCCCGCAACATGCACCTGGCATACAGATCACCACTTATCGTTCAGGTCTTCCATGTTCCACCTCCGTCCCGCCCGTCCATCCTCCGATGAGGCGGGCATCGCTTCCGTCGTCAATTCCTTCGAGCAGAATCCCGTTTCAGAAGATACCGTGCACGAATGGTTGACTCACACGGCTCCAGGCAGAATCGACTATCGTCAGGTGGCTGTGACGGAGGACGACGATGTGGTGGGGTACGCGGTGTCGGTACACGAGACCTGGGATCCGCCGGGACAGTTCTACGCCTGGGTGGGCGTGGACCCTACGGAGCGGGGTGGCGGCATCGGTGCCGCGCTGTACTCCGATTTGATGCGGTTTCTGAAGCGCCGCGAGGCCGGGACCATAACCAGCGAAGTCCAGGATAACTGTGAGGTTTCTCAGGCATTTGCGAAAAAACGCGGATTCGAGAACGACCGGCATCTGTTCCAGTCGAGCCTGGACCTCGAGGCCTTCGACGAATCACCCTTTAAGCGAGTTCTCTCGAACGTCACCGAGACTGGAATACATGTACACTCGCTCGCGGATTTTGGTGATACGTCCGACGCTCGTAGGAAACTCTACGAAGTCAACGTGATTACCGATCAGGATGTGCCGGGTTGGAGCGGCCCCGGGCTCTCATTCGAGGAGTTCAACGAGTGGGTGTATGAATCGGGCTGGTACCGGCCGGATGGCCAGTTGCTTGCAGCCGATGGGGATGATTGGGTAGGCATCTGCGCGGTACGCCTGTACCCCGAATCGCAACAGGCTTTCAACGTGCATACCGGGGTAATCCGGGGATATCGAAGGCGCCACATCGCCCTTGCGCTGAAACTCGCCGCGATTCACCATGCCAGAAAACACAACGCGCGGTCACTAAGTACACACAACGATTCGACGAACGGCCCTATGCTGGCGCTCAACCGGAAACTGGGCTATGTCGCGGCGCCAGGACGGTATACGCTTCGCAAGACGATGCCCTGAAGCCTTCCGGTATAACCCCCTCATTCGATCCGCGAATGAAGTCCTTTCCAGACAACCGATACGTGGGATGCGGACACTCTCTACCCGCCCATCATGGCGATACGCCGCGCCATCCACTCTACGTAGGCCGTACGTGTCATTCCTCGCCTGTCTGCCTCGCTATCTATAAATACGGCCACGCCTTCGTCAATCGCCATATGTATGCGCACGCTTCGCCCGGACTGACGGATTAGCGGCACGGTCGTCAGTGCTTGTCCCGGTTCGGGACTTACCTGCTCCAGATCGCTTGGCTGAACGATCGAATCACCATCGGATTCTGTTTCGATAGCATAATCCCGTAGCGCCTCTTCGGCATTCAACAAGGCGTCATCAATGGTGTCTCCCATGGCGACGATACCCGGAAGATCGGGGAATGATACACCATAGGCACCTTTCACGCCATCGATCAAAGCGGGGTATCGGACTGCGTTACAATTGGACACACCCATTCCTCCTGTATCCTGTTTCGACCATTTTGCCTTCGATGCAATTGATCGTGCCACCGCCATTGACACCTTCCTGTGCCTCGGAAGTGTAATCACACCCCGAATAATCGGGTGCCGGTAGATGTCATGTCTGGCCCCATGCCGGGACAGGTACCAACCTTCCTTCTTCAATCGTCGCCTGAGCCTGGTCGTGTTGGATTCCATTAAGCCAAGTTATTTTGTGCAAATATATGCACATAAGCGATTCCTTGTAAACAGTTTCTTATTCAGTCGAGTTTCTTCTCCCAACCTCGACTAATGGAATAACAAGGCCAAGTGTATACATCAGGTCTGACATGTATACATACCGTATATCTACAGTGTATCTATAGGAGGCGTGCATGAAATCCCGTACGAAAATGTGGGGCAACAGCCTGGCGCTGCGCATCCCGAAGCCGATCACGGTCCAGATGGGCGTCACCGACGATTCACCGGTGGTGCTGGTGTTGCGAGGCAGGGAATTGACCATCGTCCCGGTGGAATGTACCCGGCAAAGGCTTGTCGATCTGCTTCCGGGTGTCACGAAGCACAATCTGCACGGCCGGATTACGGTCGGAACCCCGGATCGCGGAGAAACGTGATGCACAACGAGAACTACATCCCCAAACGGGGAGAATTGGTATGGATCTGCGCCCGTACGGGGGACGGATCAAACCTGTCCTCCGCATGCCCCGCCTTTGTGCTTTCACCCGGGTCCTACAACGCAAAGGTCGGCCTGGCCGTGCTCTGTCCGGTCGGCGACGAGGCGAAGGGGTATCCATTCGAGGTCCCGATTCCCGCGGGAATGCCGGCTTCCGGCGTCATTCTGGCCGATCAGCTGGAAAGCGTGACGTGGCCGTCCTGTATACTGGAACCGATCTGCAGCCTCCCCGCGGAAATCACGGAAGCTGTCCTGCGGAAGGCCGTGACATTGCTGGAGAGGGAAGACGGTCCTTGACGGTTGCGCGTTATTCAGGCAAACTTTTACGCTTCATGACGGTTGTGTGTTAATAGGACAGACTTTTCAGGTAGAAGGGGAAAGTCGATCTCGACTCCGAGATGAAGATCTGGATCTCTGGAGGCGAGTTACCGGTCAAGAAGGAATTCAAGCGGGGTATAGACGTCACGGACGTTCAGCGCACCCTGGCCGGGTTCATTCTGGACTGATACCCGGGCCATACGGAAGTAGATACACCGGGCGGTCTGCGGGCGCTGCAGCCACGGATCGTTATCCCGGGAAGGAAACCGATGTCTCAGCCAACCATGAAACGCGTCATCAAGCCCGAAGGCCTCCACCGGATCGAGATCGAGGAGGTGCCGATACCTGAACCGGGTCCCGGAGAGGTTCGGATCAAGGCGGCCTGCAGCCTGATCAGCCGGGGCTCGGAACTCGGTGGCCGGTATACGCGGGAACACGCGGTGAGCCCGGACGTCATGGGCTATTCCATGGCGGGTACGGTGGATGCGCTGGGGAAAGGGGTCGAACACCTGGACATCGGCGACGGGGTCGTCGCCCTGGCGCCCCACGCCCAGTACACGGTCCGGCCGGCCCGGCTCGTTTTTCCTTGGGACCAGACCATCATCATGCCCATGTCGGCAGGCCTTTCCTTCGACAGCGCGCCGTACTACCCGCTGACCGCCGGGGCGGTCACCTGGGTGGAAGTGGAGGATATCAAGCCCCAGGACACCGTCGTCGTGCTCGGCCAGGGTCTCGTAGGCAACCTGATCCTTCAGGTCATCAAGGCAAATGGCGACGGCAGGGTGGTGGCCGTGGACGCGCTGGAAAACCGGTGCACCATGGCGGCGGAATTCGGCGCTGACGTGGTCGTCAACGCCCGCAAGGAAGATCCCGTCAAGATCGTGAAGCGCATGACCAACGGTCTCGGAGCCGACGTCGTGGTCTACGCCGTGGGCGGTCCGGCGGGGCCGGCGGCCTTCGGGCAGGGGCTCGACATGCTGGCCCTTGGCGGGCTGATCCACCTGATCGGGCTATACGAGGACCAGCCTCTTTCGCTGCCTTCGGACAAGATACAGGGCCGCAGGCTGCTGGGTGGTTACTTCCGGACGCGAGCGAGCGCCCGCCAGTCCCGGCGCGCCATGGAACTCCTCGCCTCGGGGGCGATCGGTACCGAACGGATGACCTCCCACCGATTCCCCTGGCACCAGGCGGCAGACGCCTTCGCACTGCTTTACCAGAAACCCGGAGATGCGCTGGGGGTCCTGCTCGACTGGCGGGACTGAGCGTCACCTTCCGGTATCACTCCAATCCCAGTCTCGTCAGGAGATCGTTCAGGTCCGCCAGGGTTTCGTCGTCCAGCGGGACGAACGGCTGGCGCGCCCGGGCGGTCTTGATGGCGCCCCGGCGCTGGTAGACGTTCTTGCGAATGGATAGTCCGATCCCGGGCTGGCTCTCGAAACGGATCAGCGGGCAATACCGGTAGAAGGTCTCGGTGGCGCCGTCAACGTCGCCGGACATGTACTTCGTGTGAATGTCCTTCAGAATGTCGGGGTAGGCGAAGCCGGTCATGGTGCCCATGCACCCGTGGCGCAGTTCCTCTAGGAGCATGACTCCGCCCAGGCCGCCGAAGATCTCCACGTCGGGGTTCGCCGCAAGCACCTGGCTCGCCTTCCGCGGCGACGGTTCTTCTTCCAGTTTGAGAAAGCGGCACCGCGGGGACCGGTCGGCGATGGTCGCGATGAAATCGATGCTCATCAGGACGCCGCTGCTCATGGGGTGGTCCTGGATCACGATCGGCACCGATACGGCGTCGGCCACCTTGAGGTAATGGGCGAGCAGCGCCTCGTCCGTGCCCTTGGCCAGCTTGGACGGCGCCACCATGAGCGAGGAAGCGCCCAGTTCCTCGGCCCGCCGGCTCAGCGCGACGCATCCGTCCGTTCCGGTGTGGCTGGTTCCCACGCAAATGGGGATGCGTCCGTCCGCGGCCTCGACCACGCCGGCGATGACCTGGTCCCGTTCGGCTTCCACCAGCTTGCTAGTCTCACCCATGACGCCGAGAATCGTGATTCCGTCGATGCCGAGGTCGTGCAGGAAATGGGTCAGCGTAGCCAGGCTGCCCGTGTCCAGGCTGCCGTCCTCTTCGAAAGGGGTCGGCGCGATAGTATACACGCCCCTGGGGTCTTGATCTGCCATGCTTATTCCTTTCGTTTAATTGGGTTTCAGCCAGCGGCCGTGCCCCGGCTTGCCCGTCAACCGGGTTTCAGCCAGCGGCCGTGCCCCGGTTTGCCCGTCAACCGGGTTTCAGCCAGCGGCCGTGCCCCGGTTTGCCCGTGATCTCGCCGTCCTCGTACACGGTCTCGCCCCGCACCATGGTACGCTGAATGCGGCCCTTCATGGGCATGCCGTGGACGATGCGCATGACTTCCCGCGCCTTGGTGAAGCATGCGTTCCGGTCGAAGGTCCATCGCGCGTCCATGTCCACGAAGGTGAGATCGGCATCGCATCCGATGGCGATACGGCCCTTGCCCGGGAGCCGGAAGACTTCGGCCTGGCGGGTCGACATCAGCCGGACGAGGTCTGTGATCGACAGGCGGCCGTCGTTGACGGCGGTCAGCATCAGGGGCACCATGGACTCGAGTCCGGGCAGGCCGGGCGGGATGGCGAATATGTCCCCGCCTTCTTTTTCTTCGGGCCGGAAGGGAGAATGGTCGCTTCCGACGAAGTCCAGCGTGCCGTCGTGCAGGTAGGACCAGAGCGCCTCGACCTCTTCGGCGGGCCGCAAGGCGGGATTGCACTTGGCGAAGCCGCAGTGTACCGAAAGTACCTGGTCGGTCAGAAAGAGATACTGCGGGCAGGTCTCGGCGATGACGTCGAGCCCCCGCTCCTTGGCTTCCTTCACCAGTTGCGCAGCCCGCGGGCTCGAAAGATGCACCACCTCCACGGGGCCCCCGGCCTCGGCGGCCAGGCTCATCATGACGGCGACCGACGTGTCCTCCACGATGGATGGCCGGCTTTCGGCGTGGGCCAGGCCGTCGTTGCGACCCTGGGCGGCAAGCCGTTCGATGAGCGTCTCGATCATGGGCCAGTTTTCGCAGTGGAAGCTGTGGCGCAGCCCCGTGGCCGCCGTGGCGGCCATGACGTCCCGGAGCAGCGAGTAGTCCAGGCACCAGAGGCCGAAGAACTCGCCCTCCCGGTGGGACGGCGGCGCGGTCAGGAAGGTCTTGAAGGCCACGGCGCCCGCCTCGGCCACCCCACCGATAAGGTCCACGTTCTGATGGCCTGCGGCGCCGTATAGACCGAAGTCGATCAGTGACTGCGCTCCGATGGCCTCGCCCCGTTTGCGGAGTCCTTCCGCCGAACTGGCGGAAACCGGTGAGATGGGCATCTCCAGCAGGGTCGTAATGCCGCCGGCCGCCGCCGCGCTCGTGCCGGAGACGGGATCCTCCCGTTCTTCGTGGCCGGGCGACCGGAGATGGACGTGGGGGTCGATCAGACCCGGCAGGACGTGCAGACCCTTCGCCGATAGCTGCCGGCCACTTTCGGGCCGGGCATCGGGTTCGAGCACACCGGCGATGCGACCGTCCCGCACGGCGATCGTGGCGGCCATTACGCCGTCCTGGCTGACGACCCGGCCATCGGTAACGATAAGGTCAAAGGTGGAAGCCATGAGTTACTCCCGATAAACCGCCCGCGGGCGGGTAAGATGCGGCGACTGGTGCGGTGGGTCACAATCCCTTGCGCTCGTGCTCCGGCGCGCTGTGCTCCGGCGCGCTGCTCTCCGGCGCACTCATGCTCCCTTGCGCTCGTGCTCCAGCGCTAAGGAACCCACCGTTTCGACCAGCAGTTCGTGCTCCACTACGAGGACCCGTTCCGCCAGCGACTCCGGCGTGTCGCCGGGCTTCACCGGCACGGTCCTTTGTGCGAGCACGGCCCCCTGGTCGTATTCCGCCGTCACATAGTGGATCGTGACCCCGGTGATCCGGTCGCCGGCCGCCAGCACGGCTTCGTGCACGCGCAGTCCGTACATGCCTTGCCCGCCGTGCCTGGGCAGAAGGGAAGGGTGGATGTTGATTATGCGGTCCCCGTAGGCGGCCAGCGTCTCCGGTCCCACCCTTTTGAGATACCCGGTCAGGACGACCAGGTCCACCTCGTGCCGCCTGAGTAATTCAAGGATCGACCGGTCCAGTTCCTCCGGCCCGGGGTGGGTATCGCCGTTCAGACAATACCCCGGAACGCCCGCCGACTCCGCGCGCCGAAGCACTTGCGCCGACCGGTTGTTGCTGATCACCACGGCCGGCAGTGCCCGGATAGTCCCGGTTCCGCACGCGTCGACGACCGCCTGCATGTTGGTTCCGCGATGGGAAGCGAGAAACCCGACACGAAGCATCAGCTCAGCGCCCGTACCCGAACCCGGATTCGGACGCGATCCTGAATCTGGTCCCGACCGCGCCCCGGGCCGCCTGGACAGCGGGAACGGGCTGTCATTCGTCCATGTCCAGAACCATCACCCATGCAGGCGACGGTCCGACGTCATATACGTCGAGGGGCGTAAGAGCGCCCGTATCCTGGTCTACGCGATAGGCTGCCAGTCTCCCCGATCCCTGTCCCGCGGCGTAAAGATACCGGCCCCGCGGATCCAGGTTGAAGGCCCGCGGCGTTTCCTCCGTAGGCGCCTGCCCGATCGGGTCGAGCAGGCCCGTAGCCGGATCGGCCGAGAAGCCGGCGATGCTGTCGTGCCCCCGGTTGCTGGAGTACACGAATCGGCCCGATGGGTGGATATGAATCTGCGAACAGGTGTTTTCACCGGTGAAACCCGAAGGCAAGGTCGATACCGTCTGCAAGGCCTCCAGCGTTCCCCGGTCCGGATCGAACCGGTAGGCCGTCATGCTGCTTCCCTGTTCATTGTCGGCGTAGAGCACATTCAGCACGGGATGATGACAGTAGTGCCGCGGTCCCGTATCCGGCGGCTGGTCCACGCGGGGCGGATCGTTCGGCGTCAGCTTTCCCGTGCCTTCGTCGAACCTGAACTGGCAGATCATGTTCGACTCGGCCACGTGGGGCACGAAGGCGAACCGGTTCGACGCGTCCGTCTGTATGTAGTGGGCGCATCGCGCCGTCTCCCGTCGATCCACGGGCGGCGCCTGGACTATGCCGTCGGCGCCTATGGCATGGACCCCCGCCACGGCGTGTCCGTAGGACGCGGAGAGCAGAAACCGGCCGGTGTTGTCCAGGGCCATGTAGGTCGTGTCCCAATCGAAGAGTGTGGAGCCCAGCAGGGAAATCCCGCCCGTCGTCCGGTCCAGGCTGTAGGTCTGCACCGACGGCTCGCCCCGCAGTCCGGCGTAAAGATGTTGCCGGGCCGCATCCACCACGAGGGGCATCACGCCGGCGCCCGCGGCGACGTCCTCCCTGAAGGTAAGGCCACCTGTGCCCGGGTCCATTTCGTATATGGCGATTTTACCCTCGCCGGTGATGGACAGGTACATATACGAGGCCATCGAGCGCTCCCTTCCATGCGCGGCCGTGACCCGTCGCGCCGCGTCATTCGATCACTTGGTCTGATTGGAAAACAGGAAAGACAATTTGCAGGCCGCCCGGCGGACCGTCAAGCCTCATTTGTCCGGATCAACTGCCCGGATCAGCGCTTCTTGGCGATGACGTCCTGGCGCGTGGTACTGGCGGTGGTCACCACGACGTTTTCCGTGGACCAGGCTTCGGTTTCCTCCGTGGGCGGACCGTACATGGCGTAGGACCCGGCGGGCATGAAGTGGGCCGAGTACCGCCCGTCGTCATCGGAATAGACGGTTACCGAATCCGTCCTTCCGGGCTGAAAGAAGGTCACGGGGTAACCACGCAGCGGCTGGTCGTCCCGGAGGACCGCAGGCGTGCCGCTGTCGTGCTTGACGCTGCCGGAAACCTGGCCGGAACTCGCCAGGTCGACCAGGCGGCCTACCGGCGTGAACCTCATCCCGGTAATGTCGTGGACCCGTCGGGTATCGCCCTCAAACGCGATCGAACGCATCAGGTCGAAATCGATCACGGCGTCCGCCTTCCTGCCGCGCTCGACGACTACCGGGGTGTTTGCTTCGACGATCAGTTCCTTGCCCTGCGGATCCGGATATGCCTCGCTGAACTGCATGCCGTTCAACAGGGTCACGGTGACTTCGTGAATGTTCAGGCGCACGGCGTCGTATCTGCCCTCGGCCAGAGAGAACACTTCGAGGATCCGCGTATTGCCTCCCCCCAGTTCGACCAGGTCGATGATATGGGGCAATGTGCCGGGGGTTCCGAACGCGCTGTTCGCGGCGGAGCGGACGGACGCCCCCGACATGTTCACTACCACCGACTGGACGTGCTGGCGCATCGGCGTCTGGGCGGCCAGACGCAACTGCAGATCACTGATCACGCTTGATGTCGGATCGCCGCAACCGGGCGTCGCGATCGCAAGAAGAAGGATCAGAAGGCGATGAAGGATTCGTTTTTTCATGATCCGGAGACGCCCAGATACTCAGCGCGCATTGCGCTACCCAACCTGTCCTGTGAACGGTTCAGTCTGAAAACTACAGTTTCTTGACGTCTGTGTAAACCTCTTCCTTTTAAGCAGTTAACGCGGTTCCTCGGAGCTTCGACCACCGTATCTCCGGTCGCGGGCGGGTCAGGCGCCTGATCAGCATCGGTAGCCTCTAAGAGCCTGTCGTATCATACAACTTCGGGTATTCGAATTCTATTGCCAAAGGGTTCGCTTTTACCTATATCTATCGAATTGAGGAGGTCACAACCGGAGTTTTCCTATGATCGGCGCCAGCCGCAGACTTCTCTCCACAACCGCCGCCATGCTGCTGGTTGTTACCCTTAGCGTTGCGGGCTACCTCCCGGAGGCCGTATCGGTGCCCCCGGTCGACGCACCGCCGGTCGACGCACCGCCGGTCGACGCACCGCCGGTCGGCGCACCGCCGGTCGACGCACCGCCGGTCGGCGCACCGCCGGTCGACGCACCGCCGGTCGGCGCACCGCCGGTCGACGCACCGCCGGTCGGCGCACCGCCGGTCGACGCACCGCCGGTCGGCGCACCGCCGGTCGACGCACCGCCGGTCGGCGCACCGCCGGTCGCATCGGCCGACGAACCCATCAAGGTGGAATGGCGCCTCCTGGCCAGCCTCGATAACCGTACCGGCAAGCCGGGCGAGGAGTTGGCGGCGCTCGATGGCAAACTCGTCAAGGTCCCCGGATTCTCGGTACCACTTGAAGACTGGGCGTCCTCGGTGACAGAGTTCCTCCTCGTTCCCTATGTCGGCGCGTGCATCCACACACCGCCTCCCCCGCCCAACCAGCTCGTCTACGTCAAGATGAAAAAGGGCAAGTGGGCGTTTTTGAACGGGTGGAACCCGGTGTGGGTCGAGGGCGTACTCAAGATCGAGATGACCAAGAGCGTGTACGGCCACGTCGGCTTCACCATCACCGGCCAGCGGGTCTATCCCTACGAGTACTGATCCGCGATGCGGACACCTGCATGACACGATGCGGGCACCGGCATGCATTGAGCGCGCGTACTCGCTTAAGCCGAGGACGCGCGATTTTTCATGGAGTTACGCTTCGCAGGGATAAGTCATAGATGAGCCTCGCAATCGACATCCGGCACCTGCGCTTCCGCTACGGCGGCGGCCCCTGGGTGCTGGACATCCCCGAGCTGACCCTCGCGCGGGGGACGCGCGCGTTCCTGTTCGGCCCCAGCGGCAGCGGCAAGACGACGTTGCTCGGCGTGCTGGCGGGGGTCCTGGAAGCGAACGAGGGCGTGGTCGCGGTGCTGGGCGAGGACCTCGCCTCACTTTCGGGCCCACAGCGGGACGCCTTCCGGGCGGAGCACATCGGCTATGTCTTCCAGATGTTCAACCTCATCCCCTACCTGTCGGTGCTCGACAACATCGCGCTCCCCGCGCGCATGGACCCTGCACGCCGGGCCCGGCTGGACGGCGCGGGAGTGAAGGAGACCGCCGCGCTGCTGGCCGATCACCTGCAGATCGGCGATCTGCTGAAGAAGCCGGTGACGGAGTTATCGGTGGGTCAGCAGCAGCGCGTGGCCGCCTGCCGGGCGCTGATCGGCGCCCCGGAACTCATCGTCGCCGACGAACCCACCTCCTCCCTGGATTTCGACCGCCGTGAGGCCTTCCTCGAGCTGCTCTTCCAGGAGTGCGAGCGCGCCGGCGCCACGCTGGTGTTCGTCAGCCACGACCGCACGCTTGAAGGCATGTTC
>JAPOYX010000282.1 GCA_026706345.1 Gemmatimonadota bacterium
ATCGCCGCCATCAGCAGGTTCGCCGCCGTCGGGTGGCGCGCGAAAAGCGCGATCACGACGTCCGGGCCTCGACGCCGGGGGCGGTCTCACGCCAGCGCGTCAGCACGACTCGCTAACCGTCCTCCAGCGGCCCCTGCGCTGGCGGACCCGCGTCCTCCGGGGGGCCGTCTGCTCCAACGCGATAGATCCTCTCGCCGTATAAACAGAAACACTACTACAAAACAAAATCAGACAATTCTATAATCCCCGATATTGGGGGTAATCTCCCGATCCATGGAGGCTTCGGTCGGATTGGGCCCGCTGGAAGGGAAATTGAGACCGGCCATGGAGATACCTCCGGCAATCGTCGTCAGCTCCGGACGCTGCGGTTCGACCATGCTGTCCGACATCCTGAACTCGCATCCGGACATTCTCAGTATATCCGAGTTGTTCATCCTGCAGGGCCGCGCCCTGTTCCACTTCCGGCGCCTGACCGGCAACGAGATGTGGGGCATCGTCAGCAGGCAGACGAGGGCGCAGCGCCGGCAACTCGGCAGCCATTCCGATGCGCTCCTGTACCCGGTCGGCACCCCGCGCGGCCGCTACGCCGGCGCGGAAATACCCCCCATTTCATGGGTTGCGCTTCCGCATATCACCGACCGGCCCGACGACCTGCTCGACGAGATCGAGCCGGTGATCCGCTCCCAGCCGCGCCAATATGCGGCCGATCATTATCGGGCGATGTTCGCCTGGTTGCGCCGGAAGTTCGACCGGAAGGTCTGGGTGGAACGCTCGGGCGGGGCCGGGATGTATGCGCCCAGACTGGCGACAATGTTTCCCGAGGCGAAGTTCATCCATCTCTACCGCGACGGGCGCGATACCGCCATGTCGATGAAGAAACACCCCGTATTCCGCGAAGCCATGCGCTACATCACGACCATGAGGGAATATGGCGTGGATGCGCTGAAACCGATGACAGGGGTCTCGGGACATGCGTTCCGGGACTGGGCGCTGCTGCGCACGCAGCTTCTCGTATATGTCGTCTTCCTGTTCAACAGGACCAGGAACCGGGAATTCACGCTTCCCGAATTCGGGAAATTCTGGTCGGACATAGTGGACCTAGCGGACCGGTTTCTGGACACGCTTCCGCCGGAAAAGGTTCTGCGTGTGCGGTTCGAGGACATGCAGAGCGAACCGGAGAAAGAGATCGCGCGCCTCGCGCGGTTTCTCGACCCGTCCCTGGAAGATCCGAAATGGGTGAAGGAAGCGGCGCGGATCCCCCGCCCGACGCCTTCGAAGCTGGGAGACCTCGTTCCCGCCGAGCGAGCCGCCCTGACCGAAGCCTGCCGGTCGAGCCTCGAACGCCTCGGCTACGGCCTGGGGGACTCATGAGCCGGTCTCGCACAGCCGGAACCGGCCTGAGAGGCGCGCTTCCGTTTTCATTCACGCTTCTGCTTTTGCCTCTGGTTGTAGCCATGGCGCTGGATTTGCTGCCAGACTTCATTCCGTGGGTCGTTCCATGGGTAATCTTGCCGCTTGTTCCCTTCATCAAAATTATGGAAACATTACGCAAGGACGACGTCCCGAACCTGGATCGAAACACGCCGGAATCCCAAGTATTCTGGCATATGGCGATTCTGGTGATTTGGGCGGTATGCTACCCATTGTTGGTAATCTTCATACTCTGGGCCGTATGCAACATACCGACCTTGTTGATCTACGAACGTCTCGTTCTGCTCGTGTTTTGCGGAATGCTCGGCAGACTCGTCACCATAACGTCGCATGACCTGATTCACAGGCCGAAATTATGGATGCGGCGACTGGCGGAATTCACGATGGGTGCAGTCGCCATGCCGCATATGCACACGGAACATGTTTATATGCATCATCCGCATGTCGCAACGCCGCGGGACAAGGAGTCCGCGCGAATTGGGCAAAGCTATTACAATTACTTCCTTACAGGGCTTCCCTATGTCTATGCGGAGTCGATTCGCCTCCAGGCGCACCGATTAGCCCGCCGCGGCCTGCCGTTCTGGCACAAGTCGAACCCGGTCTGGCTATGGATCGCCATGTGGGTCGCCTGGCCCGTCATGGCGCTGATTATCGGAGGATGGTAGGGGCTCGCCGCCTGGGTGTTCATAGCCTTGTTCGCGGCTTGGGGGATCAGGGCCGTCGACTATATGCAGCATTACGGTTTGCAGCGCATCCTGAAACCGAATGGCAAATACGAGCGGATCCAGCCGCATCATTCCTGGAACCACTCGAGTTCTTCGAACTATCTGTATTTCTCCATACAGCGGCACTCGGACCATCACGACAAGCCGAGCCGGCCGTACCCATTGCTTCACAGCCTCCCTGAAGACAAGGCTCCGAGCCTTCCATCGCATTACGGCTCGATGATGACCTTGCTTCTTTTTCCATCGGCCTGGTTTCGGAAAATGAACCCGCTTGTCGAAGAATGGCGGCGCAAATTTTATCCCGAAATCAAGGACTGGCGGGCGCTCTCCAGCGAGGCTTACCGTCACCGGCCCGAGTCGGTTCCCTTGATTTCGGAGATTATTCAGGGCGCGCCATGTCTGGCAAGATATATGGAGACCTGTTATCCGCTGATCGACAGCGTTACCGGCCGGCAATTTCAGCAGATTACCATTCCCGATAATATAGGCATGGAGCCCGACGAGTTGCTCTTTGCCCAGAGGGGGTTGCTGCGGCTCTATTACGGTCATGAGTTCGGCTATCCCGAAATGATCGAGGATATGGACCTCTCTCAAACGGATATGGCCGTGGAAGTCGCCGAAAACGCGCAAATCTGGTGCAACGACCAGGCCTTCCAGATCGGCGTAAGGATGATGCGGGGTCATGTCCTGGGGCAGGATGCCGGCCGGCCGCTCTCCAACATGGCGGACGTGGCGATAACCCAGCTGGCGCGGGTCGTTCTCGACGAGTTCGTGGCTTATCGAGGTCCGGTTCCCGGCGGCGGCATCGTCTTTGTAGCCCTAGGCAGGCTCGGCGAACGCCGGATGACCTTCGAATCGGAGGTGGAGCTCATCGCGTTGGCGGACGGGACATCGGACGGCGAAGGGAACGGGTTCGTCCTGGAAGACAATGCCGGCGAGTTCTGCAGGAGGTTCAACAAGGTCGCGGCGGAGTGGTCGGCCAACAACATGCTTGTCAAATCCGTCCATCTGCGAGCCCCGGGCAGCGGATTCGACAATGTTACCGGCGCGCTGGAGCGTTTTGCGAACGGCGCCGGGGAACCGGATTCGGATTTTCTCCGGGAAGTAGCGTCGGCAAGGATCGTGTGCGCGTTCGGCGATCGCCCCGACGAGTTCGCCGAACGGTTTGAGGAAGCCAGGCGGTCCATCCTCCTCGGGCATGCGGCCTCCGCCGCCGATATCGTTCGTCCAAGTCCCCGGTGACGTGGAAGGCGAGCGGTTGCTTCGTGCCATACTGGAAGGTTCCGGTGGTTTGGCCGATCTCGATCTGGCCGTGCTCGCCTTGCGTCTGCAACATGGCGAGAGCCATCCGGATATGGCAGGCGGGCACGGGCCGGTGGAGGTCCTGAAGAAGGCCGGAGAGTGCGGGATTCTCGAATCGCGGACTGCGGAGGAACTTGCTGAGGCGGCGAGTTTCCTGATGGGCCTGGAATGCGTTCTGTCACTGGTGAAAGACGAACGAGCCGACGAGGCGCATTGGGAGGACTCGGTCGAAGCCACCGTGGTCCGGGCCTGCGACGCCAGGGATTTCGAAGACGTCGTTGCGAAGGCGAAGGAGGCGGCTGCCCGCATTGCTGCGTATCTGGCTGCGGAACAGGATCCAGGCGGCGGCACCGAGCGGTAACAGCGAAATGCCCCCGCTTGCCTCGACTGCTGTCAGGCTCCGTGCCCCAAGCGGCGCGCCGGGCAAGCGCTACGGCCCCGGCAGGAGCGTCAGCACCCCCGCCGTCTCCTGCAAGGCTTCGGCGCGGGATTTGGGAATGCGCATATACCCGGCATCCCGCCACCGGCGGGTCGTGTTGTCATAGCGCCAGGACAGGAAATTGCCGCTGGCGCCGGTTCCGACAGAGAAGACCGAGTTCGAGAGATCGGACAGGTCGTAAACCGCGCGATAGCCGGAGCCGTGGTTGGCGGCGAAGGGCGCTTCTTCATTGGCGATGTTGTGCCGCCCGCGATTGACGGTGAAGCCGCCGCCTCCCGTTTCGATGCGGATATCCGCCAAACGCCTCAGGACCGGAACCCGGCCGAGCAGGACATGGCCGAATACGGCCCGGTGCGCCTCGCCCCAGCGCCAGTCCTCCATGTCGTCCCCGTAGCGGCGCACCAGATCGTCGAGAGCGCGCGAAAGGGCGGCGGCGACAGTCCGGCCGCAAGTCTCGACAGGCGTTGTCGTCACATCGTCGCACCAAGCCGGGCGGTTTGTCAGTATGTGGGCGACCGTGCCCGGCCGGGGGCCGAAAAAGGGCTGGAAGAGGTCGCCAAGCTCGTCGGCATAGAGACCACGGTTCACCTCCGCAAGCCAGGCCGCAAATATCAACGGCGCCGCCGACGTGCGCGCCATGCGCAGGTCCCAGCCGCGCAGCAGGGACAGGGCGCGTTTCGCCCTGCCGTCCATGCCCGCGGATTCGGCGAGCGTTAGGAACAGGGGCACAAGGGCAGCCGCAGCGCCCGAGAACTCGTCGTGCTGCAACGCCGTTTCCGTTGCGACCGTGCGCGGAGCGACCTCGTCCATGTGCGCCTTTATCCGTTCCGCCCGGTATGGCGGCGGCCAGCGGCGGGCAAGGAACCACGGATGGTCGGCAGGGACGATGCGCTGATTGGCGTGGACGAGGAAGCCCGACGGCGGGTTGAATGCGCGCGGAAGCGCATCGTACGGCACGAACCCCGTCCAGTCCCCTTCGCCGGTCCAGCCGGCGGAGGGCAGCCAACCGTCGCCGGCGCTGCGTATCGGAACCCGCCCCGGCGACAGGAAGCCGATATTTCCATCGATATCGGCGTAGGTGATGCTGACATGAGGAGAATGGAAACTCTCCAGGGCGGACGTGAAACCGGTCCAATTCCGCGCCCGGTTCAGCTTCAGAAAGGCGAGGAAGGTCATGTCGTCGTCGCGCAGAAGCGTGGAGGAGAATGCCACGACATAGTCCCGCTTTTCCGGATATTGCTCATCGAGGGCGGCGAAATCGGGCGCGAGGTCGGACACCACCGGGCCGTGGCGCGTTTCCCGGACGACCAGCTCCACGGGTTCCTGGCCCTTCACGGGAATGGTTTCGAGCCGCTCGTCGAACGGGCGCGGTCCGCCGGGCGCGTCGTAACGGCCCGGCTTGCCTTCGCTGATGCGCTCTATGAAGAAGTCCTGGAAGTCGCTGCCTGCATTGGTCACGCCCCACGCAATGGCGCCGTTATGGCCCAGAACGAAAACCGGTCCTCCCGGAACCGTGGCGCCCGCCAGGCTAAGGCCCGGCGCTTCCAGGCGCGCGAGATACCAGAGTCCCGGCGCTGACAGCGCCAGATGGGGGTCGCTGGCCAGTATCGGAAGGCCGCTTGCCGTCCTGCCGCCTGCGACCGCCCACGCATTGGACGCCTGCGATTCCGATCGCGAGCCGCCGGACATGGTCTTCCACAAGGACTTCCATTGCGCCGCAACGGCCGCGCGTCCCGCAAGCGTCCCGGCGCGGCCGGCGCCGGACAGGGCGCCATCGACGTCCTCGGGGAAAAGGTTGGCGAGTTGCGCGGGGGACAATCTTGCCGCAAGCGCGCCGCGAAGGGCTTCGTTCTCCCACTCCCAGACCAGGTTGGACAGTTTGACGCCGGCCCGCGCCAGCGAATCCTTCGGCCGCCACGGTTTCGGTTCGTAGCCGAGCAGGACGAATTCCGGCGGCAGCGCGCCGGACCGCGTCGCCAGCCAGGCGTTGATGCCGGCGGAATAGGCATTCAGAACCCCGACCGCCTCCTCCGGCAGGCGTGAGAGAACCCGCTCCGCATTCCGCTCCGTCCCGAGCGTCCGCGCCATGCGGTCGATGGAGAGCGTTCGCTCGCCGACGACTTCGGAAAGCGTCCCGCTGCCGATCCGGCGCGCAAAGTCCATCTGGAACATCCGGTCGCGCGCATGCACATATCCAAGAAGGAAATAGGCATCGTCGACTGTCG
>JAPOYX010000283.1:0-1320 GCA_026706345.1 Gemmatimonadota bacterium
TTCAGCTCATGCTAATTGAGTCGCTATGTTCTGGGACTCACCAAGTGGCTGGAAGGCGTGGAGAATATACTCGCAGTCGCACCGCAGGGGTAAGGGAACGTGACCGTGCTGGACTTGCTCAAGAAACATTTCGGTTACGACCAGTTCCGTCCGCTGCAAGCGGAGATCATCGCCGGTGTGCTGGAGCGGCATGACACCCTGGTTCTGATGCCCACCGGCGGCGGGAAGTCCCTCTGCTATCAGTTGCCCGCGCTACGCTTCGACGGGCTGACGCTGGTCGTCTCACCACTGGTCGCCCTGATGAAAGACCAGGTCGATACGCTCAAGGCCAACGGCATCGCCGCCGAGTTCATCAACAGCAGCCTGACCTACCCGGAACTGAGCCGCGTGCAGAGGCGGGTACAACGGAATGCGGTCAAAATCCTGTACGTCGCCCCGGAGCGGCTGGCCCTGCCGGGCTTCCTGGATCTCCTGGCCAAACTCACGGTCAGCCTGGTGGCCGTGGACGAGGCGCACTGCATCTCCATGTGGGGCCACGAGTTCCGGCCCGATTACCGGAATCTTGTCGCCCTGCGGCACGCCTTGCCCGGTGTCCCGTGTATCGCCCTGACCGCCACGGCGACCGAACAGGTCCGCCACGATATTGCCGAACAACTCGAACTGACTCAGCCACAGGAGTTCCTGGCCAGCTTCAACCGCGCCAACCTGACCTATAGCGTGCGCCCGAAGCGCAACTCCGTTGATGCGCTGACCGACCTGCTGAACGAGTATCGGGGCGAGTCCTGCATCGTGTACTGCTTTTCGCGCAAGAGCACGCAGGACCTGGCCACTGCGCTGTGCGAGCGGGGTCTGTCCGCCCTGCCCTACCACGCCGGCCTGGATACGACGGTACGCAGCCAGACCCAGGAGAAATTCATCCGCGACGAGGTCCCGATCATCGTGGCGACCATCGCCTTCGGTATGGGCATCGACAAGCCCGACGTCCGGCTGGTCGTGCACTACGACCTGCCCAAGTCGCTCGAAGGCTATTACCAGGAGACGGGCCGCGCCGGGCGCGACGGCCTGCCCAGCGAGTGCGCGCTGTTCTACTCTTACGGCGACAAGGTGAAGCAGGATTTATTCATCGACCAGATAGAAGACGCGGCGGAGCAACGAAACGCACGGGATAAGCTGGCGCAGGTGATCGAGTTCTGCGACCTGCAAACCTGCCGCCGACAATATTTGCTGGCCTACTTCGGCGAAGACTGGCAGCAGGATAACTGCGGGGGGTGTGACGTGTGTCTCACGCCCAGGGAGGAGTTCGACGCCACCGTCATCGCC
>JAPOYX010000283.1:1330-2785 GCA_026706345.1 Gemmatimonadota bacterium
TCCTGTCAGCCGTCGTCCGTACGGGGGAGCGGTTCGGTATCGCGCACCTGAGCCAGGTACTGCGCGGCGCGAAGACGAAACGCATTCGGGAATTACGACACGACAGGCTGAGCGTGTACGGCATTGTCGACGACTTCTCGGACAGTGAGATCAAAGAGGTGGCCGGTTTGCTGCAAGCCAAGGGTCTGCTGCGTAAGAACAACCGCGAATACGCCGGCCTGAGTCTGACGCAGGCTGGCCGGATATTCCTCAAAAACCGCGAGCAACTGACCCTCACGCGCGCCAAACGGGCCGAACCGGCTCCCCGTACTACCCCCGACTCCGACCCGGCGCAGACGTGGCGCAGACGGGATGCGCCGCCCCTGGCGGATGAGCAGGGTGACCTCGCGGTTGACGCGGCCCTGTTCGAGAAGCTGCGCACGCTGCGGCGCCGGCTGGCCGAGGAGCGCAACGTGCCGCCGTACGTCATCTTCGGCGACGTGACGCTCAGACAGATGGCGGCCTATTTGCCCCAGAGCCGCGAGAGCCTGTCTCATATTTCGGGTGTGGGCGCCGCAAAGCTGGAGCGCTGGGGCGAGGCGTTTCGAGAGGTTATTCGCTCGTACGCCGATGAGCAGGGTCTTGCGGAGCGTCCTGTACCGGGCACACGGCGCAGCAGAGAGCCGCAAGAGAGTAAGGCAAGTCGGAAAGGTTCAACGTATACCGCAACGAAACAGCTGCTTGAGCAGGGCCGATCAATTACTGAGGTCGCAGCGGAACGCGGTCTCTCTCTTCGCACGGTAGTAAGCCATATTGAAAAGCTGGTTACCGACGGCGAGGACGTTGACCTTGGCCCATTGCTACCGGCAGCGGATCGTCTGGAGACTATTCAACACGCACTGGACCGTTCCGACACCACCGCCCTGGCTCCGGTCAAAGCGAGGCTGGGCAAAGACTATACCTATGAGGAGATCCGATTGGTGCGAGCGTTCATACGCCAATCGCACTGACTTCAGCCTCCCTCACCAGCCGCGCACTCCCATTATCCACGGGATGTACGCCCGTATTGAGCACCCAGATATTTCGTCTCAACCCGCTTGCAACCGGACTACAGAGTGTCCTACCCTGGCAAGGATTGTTTAGAGACAGAAAATCGACCGTGAGGGAATCAGTATGGATAAGACCCTTATGCTTTCGCTCTACCGCGACATGATTCGCATTCGGCGCTTTGAGGAAGAAGCGGCTCGTTCGTATTCGCGGGGCAAGATTGGTGGCTTTCTGCACCTGTACAATGGCCAAGAGGCGGTGGCGGTTGGGGCGATGTCGGCGGTTGAGCCCACGGATTATATCGTGGCGACCTATCGGGACCACGGCCATTATCTGGCCCGGGTTGGGGATATGAATGCGGCCATGGCGGAACTGTTCGGCAAGGTGGATGGCTGTGCCAAGGGCCGGGGCGGCTCCATGCATTATGTT
>JAPOYX010000284.1 GCA_026706345.1 Gemmatimonadota bacterium
GTTCTCGGATTGGCGCTACGCCGGCGACGGTAACCCCCAGGAGGGCTTTGTCTTAAATCAACCGCGCTACGACGGAGCGAGCATTCTCCTGGCGCGGGATAATTTCGGCTGTGGTTCGTCGCGCGAGCACGCGCCGTGGGCACTGTTGGACTATGGCTTTCGGTGCGTTATCGCCCCCAGTTTTGCCGATATCTTTTTTAACAACTGCTTTAAAAACGGCATGCTGCCGGTTGTCCTGACAAACGCAGAAGTCGATCAATTATTCACAGAAGTCGAACCCCGGCCGGGCTATCAGCTCAGCGTGGACCTGGCGGCCCAAACCGTCACCACACCGGACGGGACGAGTTTTCATTTCGACGTTGACCCGTTTCGGAAGGACTGTCTGCTCAACGGCCTGGACGAGATCGGGCTCACCCTGCAAAAGGAGGCCGACATCACGGCCTACGAGCAACGCCGTAAGAGCGAAGCGCCCTGGCTGTTTCCCGATCTGGGGTAGAAAATACTCACCATGTCCTCGTATCCCCTCACCACCCAGGAAGCCGTCTTGCTGCAGCAGGCCGCGGGTATGGCGGGCGACCGGCTGGCGCGACAGGAGAACGACGCCGGAGTCCGCTCCATGGAGACCCTCCTGGCTCACCTCGAAGAGGAACAACCGCAAGCCGTCAGCCTCAATGTGCTCCAACGCGAAGTCCTCGGAAAAATGCTCATGAACCTGTCTTTCGATCTGCTTCGAGAGGATGAGGATGAGCGTTCGGCGCTCGCCGAGGAATTGGCTGAACGTTTGTTTCAAGACGGCGAAGGAGAAGACGCATGAAATTTGGTGTTGTCATCCGCAATATGGGCCCGGCCGCTACCCGGGACACGCTCGGTGCCTGCGTGCAAGCCGTAGAAGAAACGGGCTTTGATGCCGCGTTTGTGGTTGATCATCTGGCGATTCCGCCGGACCAGACCGAAGGCTCGGGGGGCCGCTATTTTGAGCCGCTGACAACGCTGGCCTATTTTGCCGCGCTGACCCGGAAGATTCAGCTCGGTATTTCCGTTCTGGTCTTTCCCTACCGGCCCGCCGTGTATATGGCCAAGCAGGTGGCCACCCTCCAGGAACTCTCAGGCGAGCGGCTTATCCTTGGCGCCGGGGTCGGCTGGATGCGGCCGGAATTTGAAGCCCTGGGCGTAGACCCCCGCAAGCGTGGGGTCATTACCAACGAAACCCTCGAAGTCGTCCACCAGTTGTTTGATAACGATGTGAGTTCGTACAACGGCAGCCACATCAAATTCCCCGAATTTGTCTTTGCCCCGCGTCCGGCGCGTCCGCCCATCTGGGTGGGAGGGGCTGGACCCAAGGCCATTGAACGGACCATCAAATGGGGCGACGGCTATTATCCGATCGGACTCCAGTCCGGGGAGTTGGCCCAGGTTGCCACGCATTTACGCGAGGAATCCGAAAAGCACGGGCGGTCCATGCCCGACCTGATCGTCGGCGGCATGATCCGCGAGGGCAGTCCCGAACCCATGATCGATCGCATATCGGCCATGAAAGAGGCCGGGGCCAATTACTATGTTCTGGGGCTGGGACGCTACGCTGATGCCGCGACCTTCCGCAGCGGTATAGAGCGCTTTGCCGCCGAGGTTATGCCCAAGATTCAGTAAGCGGGCTCATTCCCGGCATCCCTCTCCCCTCCCTGGAGGGGTGGCCGCAGGCCGGGGTGGGTTCCCTCTCTGGGCCACGGCCAATTGAGGAACGGGAGCAGGGCTATCAGGTTTCCACACTCTCCGCCTTACCCTCTCCCCCGCGCCACTTCCAGCAAACGAGACGGGAAATCCGACATCACCCCGTCCACTCCGAGGTCAAGCAGGCTGCGCATCTCCTGCGGCTCGTTAATCGTCCACGCATGGATTTCCACATTGAGTTGATGCGCGGCGGCTACCGTTTGTTCCGTCACCAACGGGATATTCTGATATGTGGGTGGAATCTGGAGCGCCTGGCCGGACGGCCGATAGCCGTCTAGCTGACCGGTGGCAACGCGCTGGATAAAATCGACCACTTCGTTATAGCCAAAATTCGTCGGCATATCCGGGGCCAGGGTTCGTACGCGCGCCAGGACCACGTCATGTTCTGACGCGACAATAACGTCATCCGCCCTGCCGCAGTCTTTGATCACCGCAATCACCGGTTCTTCGATGGGCGGGTCGGACGGCTTGATCTCAACCGTAAATTTTACCCGCGGAAAGCTCTCCAGCACTTCCCGGAGTGAAGGAATAATCACGTCCGAGGCACGGAAAGGGAGCGTCTTGCCCTCATCCGGCGAAAACCGATAACCGGCGTCAAGCTGTTGCAGGGCCGCGAGGGAATAGTTCCGAACCGCGCCCAGACCATTGGTCGTCCGCTCGATGGTCGCGTCGTGGATGACCATGACCTGTCCATCCTCAGACGCGTGCACA
>JAPOYX010000285.1:0-15896 GCA_026706345.1 Gemmatimonadota bacterium
ACAAGTACGATAGCCGCCACAACGTGCGCTTCTCCCAGAACGCGCAGCAGGCCGCAGACGGCAAGGTCAGCTATTTTACCTACGACCGATTCAGCCGCATGATCCGCTCCGGCGAGGTGACGCGGGCCTTCGCTTCCCTGGAGCCAGGCACGACCTACGCCTTCGAGACCGACGCAGCCTCGTGGACGAGCAGGTACATCTATGATGTCGATGATATCTATGATATCGATGAGGCGGGCGGGTCCGGAGCGCGGGCTACCTGGCCCGTGGGACGGCCCACGCGCATCGAGCAGAACACCGACGCAGACGCCGAGGCCGAGGGGTCATAGCGCGCATCGCCTACGACCACGAGGGACGCGTCATCCACCGGCGCGTTAGCATCGACACGCTCCCCGACAAGGACGTCTCCTACACCTACGACCTGGCCGGCAAGGTGACGTCCATGGTCTATCCCGACGGCAGCGAGGTGCGTTATACCTATGATGCGACAGGCCGCCTTGCGGGCGTGACGGACGCCGAGGGCAATGCCCTGGCCGCCTACACCTACGATAGCGACGGGCGCATGACCTCTCACGCGGTGGGCGGCGCTCTGGCCACCGGCGCTTACGCCTACAACACGCGCGACTGGGTCAGCGGCATCGACTATCCGGGCCGGTTCACCCTGAGCCAGGCCTACGACGCCGTGGGCAACGTCACCAGCCAGCGCTACCGGCGCGCCACGGCCGAGACCCGCAAGGCCGCCACCTACACCTACGACGGCCTGCACCGCCTCAAGACCTTCAGCCTGGACGCCACCCACGCCAGGTCATACGCCTACGACGACAACGGCAACATCACCCGCGTCGTGACCGGCAGCGATACGACGACCTACGCCTACTCGCGCACTTCCACGCCCAACAGGCTCGACCGCATCACCGAGGGCACCGCGACCGAACGCTTCGTCTACGACGCCAACGGATCGGCCACCTCGGTGGCGGGCACCGCCATGACCTACGACCACCGCGGACTGGTCACAGGTTACGGCGCCTACGGCTATACCATCGACGCCGAGGGACACCGCGTGAAGAAGACCGGCGGCGGAAGCACCGTGTACTACGTCCGGGGCGCGGGAGGCAGCGTGCTCGCCACCTACGATGCCGGCGGCAATCTGACCGCCAACTACGTCTACGCAGGCGGCGACCGGCTGGCCAGGGTTGCAGGCGGGGTGGTTTCCTACTACCTTAAGGATCATCTCGGCAGTACGAGGACGCTCCTGTCGTCAGCCGGCACGGCCGCGGCCACCTACGACTACTGGCCCTACGGCGAGGTCCTGGCCACAAGTGGCACCGATGCCACGCCGTTCAGGTTCACAGGGCATGAGAGGGACGCCGAGTCCGGGCTGGATTTCATGCCCAATCGTACTTATGGACCTGTGGCGCGACGGTTCTGGCAAGTGGACCCGATGGCGCACAAGCTACCCAGTTGGTCGCCTTATGTTTACAGCTTTAACAACCCATTGGTCTTCAGGGATCCGACCGGTGCGATCGCTTACCCGATCACCATCAGGTCTTTTGCGCCTAGGGATACATTTGGGTTGATTTTCCACGGCGATGGTGGGAACAGAGGATTTACGACAAGTCTGTCAGCTTCGGCCAGGATCCATCAAAGAATCAGTTTCGATACGGACAAGACCACATTGAAGGCCACTGTTTGGAGTTCACCGTCAAGTATCCCGTTAATTGGCTTAACCCGACAAGGTGTACCGTCTCTAGATATAGAAAGAGCTCGCAAGGCCGAATTTGGTGATTCAAGGACTTTCCATTTTGGAACACACGTCTATGGATCAGTTCCCCAGTTATTGAAACTCGGTCCAAACATCGACGTGTTTTCAGACTTTACAATTACGGAGAGTGACGGATTGTTATCGATATCGGGCAGCATTAAGGGGGATAACTTCCCGGCAACGGAAGCGTTTATCACTGACCCGAGTGGACAGAATGTGTTTATTGGTGTAGGAGTGTCCGAAGGCAACGCTCTGAACATGTTGCCAGGAGAGAACAGGAGGAACATCACGTCATTCAGGTTTGGCATTACTACCGACAGCGATGGCAATTTCACCGGTGTGCGATATAACGGTAAGGATTACAGCATAAACGAGTGGAACAAGCTGTTTGAACAAAAGGATCCCGAACAGGACGATGAGTAATGAAAAGACGTCTTCGTAAGGTAGTGTGGTATCTCGGGTTGGGGTATTTGATTACCGTGTTGGGGCTTGCAATGACTGTGTTTGTAGCCGGTGTGACCGATGGCTCATTTTGGTCGAACTCGGAATTTGCGCGAGGAACCTGGTATGAAACATTGGGAACTTTCTTTGTTTATGGCATAGGGTTTCTGCATATCTTTGCGGCACCTTACCTGATTGTGATTTCTACAGTCATAGGGATCGTCCTGTTCTGCCTTACGGTACTGGTTAAGAAAGCATCATCCGTTTATAAATCCAGCGAATGATGGGGATCTATCGTTAGATTTGTATAGTTCCAACTGGATAAGTACTTCAGTTCGCCTGAAAAAGGGTGGGGCTGCCTCCAATCGAGACCTATTTGCAGAATCTATGCTTGGCAATGGTCTTCTTGGACAGCCCGCATGGCCTCCGAAAAAAGTCGTATGCACACTTGGGATAACTGATGCCGCACTACACTTTCCGAGTGTAGTGCGGCTGAAAGAAACGATTAGAAGGTTGGCCACCGATCAGGTATACACCGATTCAAGATCAGTGGTGATCGCGATCTCCAATATCAATTGGAGATTCCAGTATACCGGTGTCACCGACCGCATAAATTCTATACCGGTAAGCAGTTCATTGGATCATAGCCTAAAAAGTTGCACGCAACGTAAAAGGAATAAGACAGATGGACGAGTGGAACAGAAACGAGGAAGATGGATGGTGGCAGTTGATGGAAAAGGGGCTTTTGTACCTTGGACTGGGACTACTGGTTTCGGTGGTACTTGTTGAATTGTTGTCAACAGGCACCGATAGAGATTCTGGGCAACAGATTGGGACAGGATTGGCGATTCTGGCGAATACGGTGTTCTTTGCAGTTTTTTTTTACTACCTTAACGCATTACGCATGAAGATTCTAACCTTTTGGAAAACACCAAGACCAGGGAACCTGAAAAAGTGAGGATTCTTCTTGCATTCACATTAACCGTACCATGTAAATCGACAGAGATTAGACCCTTTATGTGGACGCCGGGTCGGTGTTTTTACCGATTTCATCCTCTCTTGCCCCTTTGTGTTGGTATTTCTTCCTCAGTCTGGACAGACGATGATTCCAAGGTGTCGATATCCCCGAGTGATAGTCCAAATGTGGCAGAGAGACTAATGGACTAAGGATCTGGAGACCTCACCTTTGAGCGTTTCTCGCTCCACCGTACGCCTGCGGCATCCGAACAACCGTTTCTGGTTCTTTCAGTCGGAATCCAACATGGCGGAGAGGTCTTACCGACGCGCACGCAGGTGCTATGACTTTCGCACAGGGAAGCAGTAGCACCGGGCCGATTTCGTCAGCACCCGCCACGAATCGATACACCCCAATCCAAGGACGTCTCCTACACCTACGACCTGGCCGGCAAGGTGACCGCCATGGTCTATCCCGACGGCAGCGAGGTGCGTTATACCTATGATGCGGCAGGCCGCCTGGCGGGCGTGGCGGACGCCGAGGGCAATGCCCTGGCCACCTACGCCTACGACCATGACGGGCGCATGACCTCTCACGCGGTGGGCGAGGCGACGAAGTCGCTGTCACTAGCCATGACCGACCCGTGTTCGTGTGATCGCTTTTTAACTTGCCTCTACCGTACACCTCATATATTTTGTTATCAGTTATACATAAGTGGAAACGTTTTATCTGAGATTGCCATGCAGAAAAGTGCCGAAGCGATCTTTCGTGAGTCCGGCGGCCAGCTTCGCATGAGCGAGGCCGTCGGCTACGGGATCACACCCTACACGCTCTATGCCCTGAGAGACCGCGGTATCGTCGAACTGGTCAGCCGGGGCGTCTACCGGCTAGCGGACCTACCTCCGCTCAGCGATCCGGACCTGGTCACTGTAAGCCTGCGCTATCCCAGCGCCGTCGTTTGTCTCGTCTCGGCACTGTCCTACCATGGCATCACGACGCAGATTCCTCACGAAGTATCCGTGGCGGTACCCCGATCCTCGCGCCTGCCCTCGCTAGACTACCCTCCTGTGCGAGCCCACCGGTTCTCAAATACGAGCTATTCAGTTGGCATTGAAACACACCGGATCGACGGCGCGGCGGTAAAGGTCTATGACCGAGAGAAGACTGTGGCGGACTGCTTCAAGTTCCGCAACCGCATCGGCATGGACGTGGTGCTGGAGGCGCTGCGTCTGCACCGGGAGCGCAACGGACTCGACCTTGGCTCGCTGCTCGGCTACGCCAGGGCGTGCCGAGTGGAAAAGGTGATGCAGCCCTACCTGGAGGCCAGCCTATGACCGCTGCACGCCATGTGGCCTCGTCCGTCCGGCAGCGTCTACTCAACCAGGCCAGGCGAGGACGCCGTCCCTTCGCCGAGTTACTGCAGTATTTTGCCATGGAGCGGTTCCTCTACCGGTTGTCCCAGTCTGAACACAACGAGCGGTTCATTCTCAAGGGAGCGCTGATGCTGCAGGTGTGGTGTTCGCCCGAGATCCGTCCGACCATGGATATCGATCTGCTCGGCAGTACGAACAACGAGGAAGACGCCATCATCGCGCAGATTCGGGAGATCCTGAACGAGGACGTGCAAACGGACGGTCTGCTCTTCGATCCAACCTACATCCGGACCGAACGCATCACCGAAGGCGCTGAACAAGAGGGGATCAGGGTTCGGTTCCAGGGGGCGCTCGGTACGGCACAAATCCACATGCAGATCGATATCGGCTTCGGAGACGTGGTGTATCCCGGGCCGGAAGTTGCTCAGCTCCCGGCGATGTTGGATTTCCCGGCGCCGCGGATGCTCGGCTACAGCCGCGAGAGCACTATCGCCGAGAAGCTCGAAGCCATGGTCAAACTAGGCATGTTGAACAGCCGAATGAAAGACTTCTATGATATCTGGCTGCTGTCCCGGCAGTATGAATTCGACGGCCCCGAGCTGACCGAGGCCGTCAGGCTCACTTTCGACCGGCGGGGCACTGCGCTGCCCCAAGCGGTCGAGGCGTTCACCAGTTCCTTCGCCGACACCAAACAGGTCCAGTGGTCGGCATTCCGCGACCGGCTCCAACTGGAGCATGAGCCTACCTCACTGGCCGAAATCACCGGAGCAGCCGACGAGTTCTTATCGCCCGTCGTCGAGGCGCTTGTCTCCGCCGAACCCGGTCCGAAGCACTGGGCGGCATCCGGTCCCTGGACCTGAGCCAAGCCCTTCGACTCTAAACTCACTGTCCAGACAAAGTGAAATCGTCAACTGCGGTTAGACGTTCAGCCGAGATACACGGCAAGTTGCTGTGGGTTACTCGCTTGTTTGTCAAATCCGTGCCCGTCCGATACCAACCAAAAACTCCTTGACAGCAGCACCAAACACTTGTATAGTGATATCGTTCTGCTCATGCCACGCGCATGGGCATAAGTAAATCCAAATCAGAATATCCTCGCGTCCCATAGCGGACCCGCACCCCGCGGACCTTCAAGCGTCCCCGTGCTACTTCTGATCGACACTCGGCACGGGTTTTTTGCGTGCCTTTACCTGACATTTCGGTGCGCACAGGCGCGGGAGGAGCGGATCATGGGTTGTTCCATCACGAAGCGGGGCCGCTGGGTCGAAATCAGGAAGAACGACGCCCGGCGCAGGATGTTCCGAAGGGAGTACAAGTACCTGGTGATGGAGGAGTACGTGTTTCAACTGGAGCATACGTACCCGCCCTTCACCGTGTACAGGCAGAGCCGCCTGCAGCGGGAGGCAAGCCCGCTGCCCATGTTCCGGTTTGACGGGAACATGCTCGTGGTGTATCCAGGGTACTCCTGGGACGGCGCGTCCGGGCCGGCGGTCGACACCCGGTCGTCGATGGCCCCGAGCCTGATGCATGACTGCGCCTACCAGTCGATCCGGATGAGGCGGCTGAGCCGGGATTTCCGGAAAGCCGCGGACAGCGATTTCCGGGAACTGCTCCGGTCCGAGGGGATGGGCCGGGTGTGGAGCCGCGTCCGGTACTGGGCCCTGCGCGCCTTCGGCAGCCGCGCCGCGAAACCGTAGAGCCGGAGGCGGTTAACGCGGGTTACGCCGGGATAGCCGGGCTCCTCGGCGGGGCGTCACGTCAATAGCGTTTGCCCGAATGCGCCTCATCACCTATATTACGGGGGTTCTACCATTGCGTCGAGCGGGCCAGGCACCCGAAAGGATCGAGCCCTTATGACCAAGACACCCGACATGGGTGATATTCAGAAGGACCTCAAAGAGTTCTTTTCGAACAAGTACGGCGCACAGGTTCAGTTCGCCCAGCCGGAGAAGGAAGGCGTCCCATCGGACCCGCCCGCGGAAGAAGCCCCGCTGCCGGAGATCCGGTTCGACATGAAACCGGAGGAACTGGAAGCCTACCTGAACGAGTACGTCATCCGCCAGGACGAGGCCAAGGAGATCCTGGCCACCAAGATCTGCACCCATTTCAACCGCATCCGGCTCCAGGAAGAGCAGGAACCGGTCGGCAACATTAAGAACAACATCATTCTGATCGGCCCGACCGGCGTGGGGAAGACCTACCTCATCAAGCTCATCGCCAGCAGGATCGGCGTGCCCTTCGTCAAGGGCGACGCTACGCGGTTCAGCGAGACGGGCTACGTGGGCGGGGACGTGGACGAACTGGTCCGCTCGCTGGTCCACGAGGCGGACGGCAACATCAGGCTGGCGGAGTACGGCATCATCTACATCGACGAGATCGACAAGATAGCCTCGTCGGGCAACACCGTCGGGCCCGACGTGTCGCGGACCGGGGTGCAGCGCACGCTCCTCAAGCTGATGGAGGAGACGGACGTGGACCTGCAGGCGCCTCACGACCTGACGTCCCAGATGGAGAACGCCCTCCAGTTCCAGAAGACGGGCAAGGTCGAAAGGAAACGCATCAATACGCGCAACATCCTGTTCATCGTCAGCGGGGCCTTCGCCAACCTGGAAGAGATCATCAAGAAGCGCATGAGCGTGCAGGCGATGGGATTCGAGCAGGGCGACGGCGCGGAAAAACCCGAGGATGGCGAATGGCTTCCGTACGTGACCGCGGAAGACCTGATAGAGTATGGCTTCGAGTCGGAATTCATCGGGCGCCTTCCGGTAACCGCCGTGCTCCACAAGCTCAGCGTCGACGACCTGTTCCAGATCCTGCGGAACCCGAACAGCCCGGTTATCATCGCCAAGAAGCTGGACTTCAAGGCCTATGGCATCGACGTCGACTTCGACGAGGAATCGCTGCGCCTGATCGCGGAACGGGCCCACCGGTCCGGTACGGGCGCCCGCGGCCTCATCGGCGCGATGGAGCGTATCCTGATCAGGTTCGAGAAGAAACTTCCGTCCAGCACGGTGAAGCAGTTGGACGTGACGGCCGCGGTGGTGGAGCACCCGGAGAGAGAACTCGAAAGGATTCTCGCCGAAGCGCCTCCCGAGCCCGTCGCGGAGCTGCGGGTGTACTTCGAGGAACACGACATAGCCCTGACGCTGGACGAAGCCGCATCCGCGGCGCTGGAGAAACTGGCGGAGCAGCATGGCAGGACCCCCGAAGACATGGGGACGGAGCTGTTCAAGGACTACGTCCACGGGTTGAAGCTGATCCAGGCGAAGGAACTGAAGATTACGGAAGAAGCGATCGGGAACCCGGCAGAATACCTGGATCGCCTGATCAAGAAGTTCTACGAAAACCAACCTAAGACGACCTGATCGGACCGACCCGCGGGTGCCGGACACGGATGCCGGACGCGGAAGCCAATCCGCGCATGCCGGACACGGACACCGGACGCGCATGCCGGACGCGGACGCCCGCCTGACGACCAGCCGAACACCATGATCATCCACGCGAATCTCCTCCCATGATCCCCGTAGCGCTCACCATCGCGGGTTCCGACTCCGGAGGCGGAGCCGGCATCCAGGCGGACCTCAAGACGTTTTCGGCCAACGGCGTGTACGGCATGTCGGCCGTAACGTCCGTGACCGCTCAGAACACCCTCGGCGTGCAGGCCGTCCACAACCTGCCGCCCGAGGCGGTGGCGGCGCAGATCGATTCCGTCCTTTCCGATATCGGCGCCCAGGCCATCAAGACGGGCATGCTGGCCAACGCGCAGATCATCGCCGCCGTGGCGGACACGCTGCGGGCGTATCCCGACATCCCGCTCGTCGTGGATCCGGTCATGATCGCCAAGAGCGGCGACGCGCTGCTGGAATCCGAGGCCGTATCCACGCTGGTCGAGAAGCTCGTCCCCCTCGCCACCGTCGTCACGCCGAATCTGGACGAGGCGAAGGCGCTGACCGGGATAGACGCGTCGGACTTGGAAGGGATGAAAGCCATCGGCCGGAAGCTATTCGATATGGGTCCCGGTCACGTGGTCGTCAAGGGCGGCCACCTGGCGGGGCCGGCCACCGATGTGCTATTCGACGGCGCGGCATTCGAAACGTTCGAGGCGGAACGCATCGATACGCGGTGCACCCATGGCACAGGCTGCACCTTCGCTTCCGCGATTACCGCCGGCCTGGCAAAGGGCGCGAGCGTCGCCGAAGCCGTGGGCGGCGCCAAGACCTATCTTACCGGCGCGCTGCGCCACGCCGTCCCCCTGGGCGGGGGGCACGGACCGGTTCATCACTTCCACGAACTCTACCGCGACGCCGAGCGCCTCTCGGTCCTGGACCAGCTGGCCGCCGCTGCACGGCGCCTCGAAAACGCCCACGCGGGGGATCTCGTCCCCGAAGTACAGTGCAACCTGGGCATGGGACTGGCCGGCGCACGGTCGGCTGACGACGTGGCGGCCTTTCCCGGCCGGCTCATCCGCGTGCGCCGTGATATCCGTTCCGTGGCGCCGCCCGAATTCGGCGCGTCTTCCCACGTGGCCCGGATCATTCTCACCGCCATGCGGAAGGACCCGGCCAAGCGATCCGTGATGAACATCCGGTACGATGAATCGATCCTGGACGCCTGCCGGGGGCTGGGACTTTCGGTCGCCTCCTTCGACCGCCACGAGGAGCCGCTCGAATCGAAACAAAGGGAAGGCTCGTCCCTCGAATGGGGAACGGCCCGGGTCATCGAGGAACAGGGTTTCGTGCCGGATATCGTCTACGACCTGGGGGACGAGGGGAAGGAACCCATGATCCGGGTCATCGCGGGCGATCCGGAGCAGGTCGCGGATATCGCGCTGGCCGTGCTGGAAAGGTCCCGGGGCAAGTAGTCGGGGCAGGCCGGAGCCACGGCAATTTGGACCGCGATGCGGCTCGGCCGAGGCAGATTGAACGATAGGCGAACACGCAACAACCGCCAGCCGCCGGACCGTTCAATACCCCAGTTTGCGTAGATAGGCGCGTTCCCGACGCATCTTCTCGAGGTCGGGCAGGTCCGACTGGCTGGGGCACACGGTCACCCACCGGTCGTAGCCGATTTCCTCCAGCGCCTTCATGGCCGCGCCGAAGTCGAGCAATCCTCCGTCTCCGAGCTCGACGAAGCGGTAATCCTTGTAATCCTGCAGGTGCACGTATACCAGCCGGTCTCTGTAATCCCGGATGGACTGGGCGGGATCGTAGTGCCAGAAAGCCGAATGGGAGACGTCGATGCAGAGTTGCGCCCGTTTCATCAGGCGCATGAGGAGCTCCCACTCCTCGCGGGAATCAACCGTGGTGCTGGTATGGATGTGGTAGCACACGTCCAGGTCGTACTGCGATGCGTAGTCGGCGAATTCGTCGGACAGGTCCGCCAGGGCCCGGATGTCGTCCGGTGTCGATGAGCGTCCGTAGGGACGGTTGGCGCCCATGAACATGAAGGTGTCGGCCTCCACGTCCGCGGCGAAGTCGATGCGGCGCTTGTTCCGCTCCTTCATCTCGAAATCGCCGTCGAGCGATATGCCGCGGCTGGTGACGACGGCGACCGTCACGCCCGCACGGTCCGAAATGGTCTTCACCCGTTTGGCCGAACCCAGCCAGTCCAGCGACTGCCGGATCTCCCATCCGTCCCAGCCGGTTTCCTTAAGCTGCCCGAGGATTTCATCCAGGTCCGGGGTCTGCCACCGCAGTCCGCTGAATCCCAGTTTGAATTTCAAAGCGGCTCCTTTACGCTACGCCTTTATCTACGCCGCGCCTCTATTTACGCCGCGCCTCTGCCTACGCTGCGCTCCTATCCGGCCACCTCGCCCGAAATCGCGATTTTGCGGACCTCTTCTCCGTCGAGCCGGTAGTTGGTCGACAGCGCGTCGATGGCCTCGCCGACCCGGCTCAGCGGTAGGGTGTGGGAAACCATTTCCTCGAAGGGGTAGCGGCCCGATTCGAGGATGGGCAGGCCACGCACGAAATGCGTGATGGTGCTGGCCCAGACGCCGACGAGGGTGATGTGGCGGAACACGAAGTGATTGAAGGGGTTCATGCGGACGTCCCCCGCGTCCGTGAAATGGCCGCCTTCCACGTAGGTGCCGCCGCGCCGCAGCATTTCCACACCCTCCGGGATGGCCGGCGGCACGCCCGTGCATTCGAAGACCACGTCGGCGCCGTAACCGCCCGGCGTCTCCGCCTTGACCGCTTCGATGCGTTCCTGCGCGTCCGGCACTTCCTCGATGTTGATGGTCACGTCGGCGCCGAAGGCCTTCGCCAGTTCCAGGCGAGACGCGGGCGCCCCGACCACGATGGTGCGGTGCGCGCCAGCCTCGATGGCCGCGGCCAGGCTGAACAGGCCGATGGCGCCGGCGCCCTGGATCACCGCCGTGGACCCGAGTTTCATCTGGGCCTTTTCGGCGAAGTGCAGGCCGACGGTGAAGGGTTCGAGCAGCACGGCGACTTCGGGGGAACTCTGAACCTTGAGAAACTTGCTGCGGGGTATGTTCAGCAGGACGTATTCCGCGTACCCACCCTGGAAGTGGGGCTTGATGTCGGCATAGGGCCGGAATCCGTAGGCCAGCACGTTGGGACAGAGCCCGGGCTCCCGCACCACCGCGCAGAAGTAGCAGGTCCCGCACTGCTGCCCCGGGATGATGGCGATGAGATCGCCCTCCCTGACCGGCTTTTCCATGGCGTCCGAGTCGACGCCCGACCCCAGCTTCTCGATGACGCCCACGATCTCATGGCCCAGTACCAGCGGAAAGGCCTTGCGCCGCGCGTGGCCGTGATAGATGTGCACGTCCGTGCCGCAGACGCCGCACATGGACTGCCTTACGAGCACCTCTCCCGGACCGGGGTCGGGGACCACCGCCTCGCCGACGGTGAACGTGCCCTTTTCCCCGCTCAGGATCGCCGCTCTTCCCGTTCGCGCCATTCAACCTCCAGGATTCAGCCGTTGAAGCGTCTTTCCGCCTCCGCCCAGTCCACGACGTTCCACCAGGCTTCGATATACGCGGGACGCAGGTTCTGGTAATTCAAGTAGTAGGCGTGTTCCCAGACGTCCAGCCCCAGAATGGCCGTCTTGCCTTCCATGATCGGGCTGTCCTGGTTGGCCGTGGAGTAGACTTCGAGGTTGCCCGCCCCGTCCTTCGCGAGCCAGGCCCATCCGGAACCGAAGCGCGTCGCGCCCGCGGCCGCGAACTGCTCCTTCATCGCGTCGAGACCGCCGAAGGTACCGTCGATCGCCGCGGCCAGGTTGCCCGAGGGATTCCCGCCGCCGCTGCCGCTCATGATCGTCCAGAACTGCGTGTGGTTGGCGTGGCCGCCGCCGTTGTTGCGCACGGCGGTCTTGATGGCGTCCGGCACGATGGCGCAGTTGTCGGCCAGCAGTTCGTCCAGGCTCTTGCCGGACAGGTCGCCGTGGTCCGCCAGGGCGTTGTTCAGGTTGGTGATATAGGTGTTGTGGTGCTTGCCGTGATGGATTTCCATGGTGCGCGTATCGATGTGGGGCTCGAGCGCGTCATGGGCATAGGGCAGATCGGGCAGCGTGAATGACATGGTACTCTCCTTTGGGGATGGATCCGCACAACTGTTGAGAATCGCGGTGCCGGCCAGTCCGGCCAGGGCGCCGCCTGCTATTTTTCCGATGAAATTCCGGCGGGTAAGGCCGGAGCCTGCGCTTTCCGTTTCCCGGTTCGAATCCGCTTCGGGGATCGAATGCTCTTCCGGATCTTTTGGTTTCATTACAAGGCCTCTCCCTGTGTTTGTCTGCTGTCGTCGGGCGCCACTCCGGACCTGTGCAGGCGCCACTCCGGATCGGGCCGGGTTTAGCCGGGGCTCCGGACCCGGCGGGCATCCTTGGATTTCCGGCGCCACTCCGGACCCGGTATCGCGTCTTATCCCGCCAGCGCTATGCCGGCGCCGCGACGTCTCCAAACAGCGTAAAGGGCGTGGAACCGTTCACGCGCACGGGCACGATCGCGTTGGAATCGATCCCCGCCTGCATGGGAAACACGACGGTCTTAAAGGTGTCCGTCTTGCCGAAGAGCTTGTCGGCGTCCCGCCTTGACCGACCCTCGACGAGCACATTCACGATCTTTCCCCGGTACGCCCGGTTCCAGACGTCGGAGATCGCCTTCTGCATTTCGATGATCGCCGTCAATCGCCGGGCCTTCACCTCTTCCGGGACGTCGTCGGCCAGCCGCCTGTGGGAAGCTGTCCCGGGCCTCGGAGAATACTTGAACATGAAGGCACTGTCGAATTGCACGGTACGCATCATCTCGCGGGTCGCCTCGAATTCTTCCTCCGTCTCGCCGCAGAATCCCACGATGATATCCGTCGTCAGGGTGATTCGGGGGATGTTCTCCCGGAGCCTGCCGACTACGTCCAGAAACGATTCCGGGGTGTAATCCCGGCGCATGCGGGACAGGGTCGTCGATGCGCCGGACTGCAGCGGCAGGTGCGTGTGCGGGCATATCTTCGGAGAAGCCGCCATGACCTCGATCAACCGGTCGGGGAAATGCGCCGGGTGGGGCGAGGTAAACCGGATGCGTTCGATGCCGTCGATTTCCGCCGCCCGCGAAAGCAGGTCCGCGAAATCGACCTCGCCGTCCCGGTACTTGTTCACCGTCTGGCCGAGCAGGGTCACCTCCCGGTACCCTTCCGCCGCGAGGTGCTCGATCTGGCGAATCACTTCGCCGTGGGGCGTGCTCCGCTCTCGGCCGCGCACGAAAGGCACGATGCAGAAGGTGCACATCTTGTCGCAACCGCGCATGATCGTGACCCAGCCGTTCACGCCGGCTTCCCTGACGGGGTCGATGTCGAGATAGTGTTCCGCCCGGTCCCAGGTCAGGTCCAGCGCCGGTTCGTCTTCCGTGGACAGGGTCCGGAGCATGGCCGGCAGCCGCCGGTAACTGTCGGGACCCGCGACCAGGTCGATGTAGGGCGCCTTGTCGATGATCCGGTCGCCGAGGTGCTGGGACATGCATCCGCAGAGCCCCAGGATCAGACCGGGATTGGCCGTCTTGAACCGGTTCAGTTCGGACATGCGTCCGAGTACCCGCTGCTCCGCGTTCTCGCGGATCGCGCAGGTATTCACCAGGATCACGTCGGCCCGCTCGACCCGGTCGGTGACCCGGTATCCTTCACGTGCGAGCAGCCCCACGATCAGCTCGGAATCCGCCTTGTTCATCTGGCAGCCGTAGGTCTCCACGTACAGGGCGCGGCTCCGTGCTGCCGGGGCGTCCGCCGGCGGTTCGAGCATCGTCTTTTCCGTCACCATAATGTCCTGTCTTTCAAGCGTTTTTTGATTCCGGTAATCTAACGGGCCGCACCGTGACCGTCAATCAAAAACATACCCGTGCCGGCGTATCCGACACCGCAGTTGTTCCAGTCCTTCCCGGACTTCATCGCGGGGCAGTCCGCCCCTTTCCAGGCGGTCGTCCGCCATGGATTCGAGCCGTTCGTAGAATCCCAGGCCGAGCTCGGCGATTTCGGGCTCGGCCGGGTGGTCGTCCATCAGGTGAAACAGGACGTCTTCGGCCTTGCCGTACTGGCCGTACCGTTCGTAGTACCGGAACAGCAGCAGCGTGGTCGGCATCGGAAGCGCCGTATCGGCCAGGAGCTCCAGCAGTTCGCCGATCGCTTCGCGGGGATCCGTCACGAGACCGGATCGGTCGATCTCTTCGCTGATCCAGCGGAAGTCGTCCGGGCCGACAGACGGCTCCACGGCGATTTCCAGGTAGCAGTTCAGCGCCTTCAGGTAGAGGCCGCGGCCCTCATCCTCCTGTCCGTCCGCCACGGCCAGCGCACCGTCTTCCTTGAACAGGCGCGCGGCCATGAGGGCCGAGTCGACGACTCCTCCGCTTCGTTTCAGCAACATGGACAGCAGGGTGCGTTCCGACAGCGCCATGACGGACGCCGTGGAAAGGCCGAAAATATCCTCCCAGGTCTGGGCGACAATCGAGCGGGCGCGGGGATAGTCCTGATCGCGGCGCGACCGGATCAGCAGGATCAGCGCATCGATGAAAACGCGAATGGTTCTCATGATGTAGTCCTGGCGGAACATCGAACCAGCCCTCCACCCCTTGCGGATCGGGATTCCGCGGCGCGGTACAGAGCCGCGGCGGCGCGGTACAGAGCCGCAGCAAAAATAAGAAAAGGCAGGGAACAAACGGCGCCCCTGCCTCTAATCAACTAATCACACTTCGTGGTCGGTACGGATCAGCAGTCGTTTTCTGACCGGATGAACTTCATGGGATTGACCCGTCTCCGGTCCTTCTGAACTTCGTAATGCAGATGGTGTCCGGTGGTTCTCCCGGTCATGCCCACCTGGCCGATGATATCGCCGCGTTTCAGTTCCATGCCCTTCTTCACCAGGATGGCGGAGAGATGACCGAAGCGGGTCCTGAATCCGTTCTGGTGGTCCACGTCTATGAACAGGCCGTACCGGGGGTCCACGCCGGCCTTGACCACGACGCCGCTGGCGGGCGACTTGACCGGCGTACCGGGAGCGGCGGCAATATCGACCCCGTGGTGCATGGTTAAGAGACCGGTGAAAGGATCATTCCGCAGTCCGTAACGGCTGGTTACGACGCCGGTCACCGGCGTGATCGAAGGTACGAATTGCCAGCGGTCGTCGATCTCCCGGATCTGCCGCTCGATATCCTCCATACTCTTGAGGGAGAGGCTCGACTTGCGCTTGGAGGTTTCCATCTCGGAGTGCAGCCTGGAAGCCCGGTAAAAGGGAGAATCGAGGCTGAAACCCGGATCCGGCAATCCGGCTCGTCCACCCACACCCACCTGGCGGACATCCGGATGAATGCTTGGAAGCCCCGAAATGAGGCGCGCGGTCTCTTCCGACGCGATGAGCGATTCCAGCCTGGCCGAGTTCGACCGGCTGGACTGTTCCAGGCTTCTGATCTCTTCGTGAATACTGCTGTGCCTGTACTCTGCCAGCCATGACCTCGCACCGGCGTACACCACGCCGGTTACCAGGACCAGCACGCCAAGCATGGCGGCAATCAGCGATCCGGGAATACGAACCGTCCTACCCCCGAAATGCAAAACCATGAGCCTGGTCGGCATTCGGTATTTTATCAAAACTACGCTTCCTGATACAAATTGCCGAACGATCTTAGTCTTTGCGATTAAACCAGTTATCGCGACAATATGAGATAAAAATGGGGCGGACGGAGCCGCATGTCAAACTTTTTTTGCATTTTCCCCGGCGACCGGCCGGCGACTTAGAGGCCCCGATCCGGAAAAAACCACGTCGACGGATCGAGTACGCGGCCCTCATGGTGGATCTCGTAATGGATGTGATATCCACTGGTCGTGCCGGTCATGCCCAACAGCCCGAGGAGCACGCCGCGGTT
>JAPOYX010000285.1:15915-21284 GCA_026706345.1 Gemmatimonadota bacterium
GACGGTCAAAGCCATTGAGCCCGGCGCCATAATCATTAGCGGCGCCCCCTCGCCCACATACCGGCCGAGGCTCGCGTTCACTCCGGTCCTCGAAACCACTCCGTAAGCCGTCGCCCGTACCGGCTCGTCCCGGTTCGCGGCGATGTCCAGGCCGCCGTGCACGCGCTGCTCGTCGCTCAACAGGTTGCGCGATGAGCCGAAGGATCTCGAAACGGCACCGCGTACCGGCGGCACGATGGGGATGCCGTGCCAGTATGCCTCGTCCTCCCTGGACCTTGCTTCGATGGACTGCAGGCCAGCCAGTTCCGCGCGGGTTTCGGCCAGCAGCCGGTCGATCCGCCCGCCGACCCTGCGGACAGCCGCCTCGGGCGATTCGAACCATTCGATAGATGCCTGGGACGAGGCGGAATCGACGGCTCCGGCGGCCGGACTGGACGCATCGGTTCCGTGCACGATCTTGCCTATGTCCGCCGCCCGTTCCGACAGGGTCGAGATCTGCGATTCGAGTGTGCCGTCCAATGCGTGGAGGGCCCGCATCTGGTCCTGCAGCCGGGCGTTTTCCCTCTCCCTCTCCGCCAGGGCTCCGCCGTCCAGCAGGGTAACCACATAGGGCGCGCCAAAGTGCCACCCCGCCAGCATCAGGAGCACGAGGGCGGAGAGACCGGTCAGGATCGACCAGATGCCGTATTCCCTGGGATCGTCCTTGGCATTGGCCGGCATATGGATGAATGAAACGAGTCTGCGCCGCATCTTACAAGACTCCGCGCTCCGGCGGGTGCGACTCTCTCGCAGGACGAGAATCGGCGGGATGCCGGGGTGGATCCCGCCGCGTCACGGATGGGGATCGATCAGTTCAGATAGGCTCGAAGCTTCTGGCTTCTGGAGACGTGGCGAAGTCTGCGCAACGCCTTCTCCTTGATCTGGCGCACGCGTTCCCTCGTGAGATTGAACCGGGATCCGATCTCCTCCAGGGTATGGGATTTCTCCATGTTGATGCCGTAGTACAGCGCAATCACAGCCGCTTCCCTTTTGGTCAGGGATCCGAGCGCCCTGAAGATCTCTTCTTTCAGCGAATCCACCATGAGGGCTTCGTCGGGCGCATCCTGGTCGTCATCCTCGATGAGATCCAGCAACCGGTTGTCTTCACCCGCTTTGAGCGGCGCATCCAGCGATACGTGGCGGCTCGCGATGCGCATCGTGTCCTTCACGTCGCCGGGATTCATATCCAGTTCCTGCGCGATTTCCTCTGTGCTGGGTTCGCGGCCGAATTCCTGCTCGAATTCACTGGACAGCCTGCCGATCTTGTGGAGCGTGCCGACGCGGCTCAGGGGCAGCCGGACAATGCGGGACTGTTCGGCGAGCGCCTGGAGAATGGACTGCCTGATCCACCAGACCGCGTACGAGATGAACTTGAAGCCCTTGGTCTCGTCGAATCGCTTGGCCGCCTTGATCAATCCGATGTTGCCTTCGTTGATCAGGTCGGACAGGGAGAGACCCTGGTTCTGGTACTGCTTGGCCACGCTGACCACGAAACGGAGGTTGGACGCGGTAAGCTTTTCCAGCGCCTTCTGGTCGCCGGCCCGGACCGACCGGGCCAGTTCGGTTTCTTCTTCGGCCATTAACAGCGGCACGTTGCCGATCTCCTGAAGATAGAGATCGAGCGAACGGTCTTCCGACACCGCCGATTGGGTTTTCGTTAAGGTACTCACGTGCTCTGACGACTCCTGTTTGACAGTTTGACATCGGGGCTGTTTTCGCCCCGCTTACCCTGAATCTCCCGCCAGTTACGGCGCTCCGGCCAACTCCGCCGAAAACTGACAAATTTGTTAAGATACAAAATCTCGGCATTTTGTCAACAAAAAACGGACAGGACCCGGTGGAGCGGGTCAGCGGGGCAGGGCGCCAAGGGTACCGTGACCATCGAATTCGAGCGAGGCGCGTTCGCCCGAGATTTCGATGTCTTCCCGGCCTGCTATCTCTTCCGCCAGGGCGTCTGAAACCGCGATGCGTCCGAGGGAAAGCGTGTTTTTGATGCGAACGGCGCGCCCGTCCCCGGGCGGTTTCATCCCGATGGTGGAAAAAGCAGCCTCGATGACTTCGCGGTCGGTGTCGAGAAACACGGGGATACGGGATTTCTGCGGGCTCATGCCCGTGATGGAATTAACATAGGTATACCGGTGATTGATCTTGTCCACCAGGCGGCGGGTGGTGAAATCGGCCAGTCCGATGCCCACGGCGTTGCCCTCGCTCTCCGGGGTCAGGTCGCGGACGATGATACGCAGGATCCGCGGGCTCGCGGGCTCGGTCTCGAAATTCTGCATGCGGCGGCCGATGATGTTCGTGTCCATCCCGGTCCCGCTGATGTTCTTGCCCATCTCGTCGACGATCAATATGTCGATATCATCGGACGGAAGGCGGGGCATGAGGCGCTGCGCCTCCTGGAAGAGCCGGCGTTCTTCCTGCTGCAGGACGCACGCCGGAACGCCGACGATATGGGCGGTCCGGTCGTAGGCGTTCTCGATGATGGCCAGGCCGAAGGCCACGGGCGCGTGCCGCAGCACGTGGTCCGACACGGTCGTGATCATGTGTTCGAATCCGTACTCGAATACCGCGCCGTGGTAATAGCTGGCGCCCTTCTGCTTGCCCAGGCCGATGGCCAGCATCTTCATCAGGCCGCTTCCGACCGATCCCTTGAAGTCCGTATGGGGCTTCACCCGGTTGACCACCACGATATGATCGGCGCCGAGGGCGTTCCGGTCGAGGTAGACGGGCAGCCCGTCCGCGGTCTCACCGAGACTCGCCGGATCAATGTCCGAGCGTATGGGACACCCGGTCGCCGCTTCGCTGATGCCGTAGTTTTCCAGGACCCTGCGCTGCCCTTCGGAAGTCGCCCCGCCGTGGCTGCCCATGGCCGGGACGACAAAGGGCTTCAGGCCGGCCCTGCCGAGCGCTGAAACGACGCTTCCGACGATGGTCGCGATGTTGCCGATCCCCCGGCTGCCGGTCGCGACGGCCACCGTGGCTCCGGGGCGCAGGCCCGTCTCCTCGATCATGCGGGAGACTTCTTCCCCGGTCGTTCCGGCGATGTCCTCGACGACGGGCGCGTCGAAGCGCTGGCGTATCTCCCTGAACTCAGGCAGTTTCATGCGGAACCCCCGTTTTATCAGCCGATATGTGCCGTATCCCGTCGCGGCGCATAGACGCAGAGACGGGCGCGGCGCGCCACTCGTATCAAAAACACGCTTCGCCGAAGACCGGCTCCGTCAGATCCCGTCCACGAACCGGCCGGGATTCAAGGTGCCTTTCGGATCGAAACGGTATTTCAGCATCTCCATGAGGTGCCGGTTTCCGCGGGCCGAGCCCCACACGCCGACCCGTTCCTTCAGGGCAGCCGGGGCGTGTTCCACGACGAAGGCGCCCTGTTGTTCCGAATGGGCTCGCAATGCTTCGATCACGCCCGCAAGACCGTCGAAATCCGCCTCCTGGAAGGGCCTTTCCCCGTAGAAGACGAAGGCGATGTGACCGCTGGCGAAATGGGAGAGCATGCCGCAGCCGATGGACAGGCGCCCGCAGCGCTCATCCGCCAGCCGATACAGCGCTTCCACCTCGTCCGGCGTAACGCTGGCGCGGCAGGTCACGCGGGACTGCATGCCCGGGGGGACGAGCCGGCCCGCGGGAAACGCCCGCATCGATGCAAGGGCCCGTCGGTACGCGTCCCCGTCCAGGCGAACGACGGCGGCCGCCCCCGTCTCGCGCAGGAGCCGTTCGCACTCCCCGATCTGCCAGTCGACCGTCTCTTCCGGACCGAACATGCCCGCGATGAGCGGAAAATCCCGATCGATCCGGTCACTGTCGCCTCCGTCATCGTCGCCGCGGGCGCCGTTGCCCCGCCCCCCGCCACACTCCCGTGCCAGCAGGGAACGGGTTACGGGATCGGCCAGTTCCAGGAAGGACGGCATGATCTCCGAATCCATGACGCGGAAGGCACATTCGGCCGCCGCCGATATGCCCGGCAGGCACCCGATGACCATCTTCCCCGCCGCCGGAAGGGGCTGGAGCTTGAGGTTCACCTCCGCCAGTATGCCGAGCGTGCCGAGGGAGCCGATGTACAGCTTGTTCAGGTCATAGCCCGCCACGTTCTTGACGACCTGCCCGCCGGACTTGACGATCATTCCGTCCGCCTGGACCACCCGGACCCCGATGACCATGTCCCGGGCCGTGCCGAAGGACGTCCGCAACACGCCGGAAGCGTTGGTGGCGAGTACCCCTCCGAGGGTGCCCGCGTCGCCGTGGGGCGGATCCAGGGGAAGATACTGGCCCCTTTCGCCCAGGCCGGCCTGCAGCCCGGCCAGGGTGATGCCCGCCTCGACGGTGGCCGTCTGGTCCGCGGGTTCGTGGGAAACGATCCTGTTCAGGCGCGCCAGGGAGACCACGATATCCGCCCGGGAGGGCGGATGGCCGAAGTCCATCTTGGTGCCGCCGCCCCGCGGAATCACGGAGTAACCCTGTTCCGAGGCCATTTTCACGGTGGCCGAGAGGGATTCCACGCTGTCCGGCGCCACGACGGCCGAGGGAACGACCCCGTCCACGGCATGGGCGGCCAGCGCTTCGCCGCTCGCGGGCGCATAGCCTTCCACGAGGGAGCCGAGTCTGCTGTGCAGCACCTCATCGGGCATGGGCGAACCTGTGTTCCGTCGAATCTAAAGCAGCGCGGCCTGTCGATTGGTGTATTTAAGCTCCGCCGTACCGCATCCGATGCAGGAGCGGTTCGTAGGAAACATCTTGCCGGGATTGCTGAGGTTGTCCTCGTCGAACACCTCTTTAATCGTTTCCATGGCCCGGATATCCGGTTCGTCGAAAACCAGGGGCATCAGGTCGACCTTTTCGTACCCGATCCCGTGTTCCCCGGTGATGGAACCCCCGAGGTCGACACAGGCCCGAAGGATCTCGTTGCTGGCTTCCACGGTCTTCCGCGCCTGTTCCGCGTCCCGGTCGTCATAGGCGATACAGGGATGGATGTTGCCGTCGCCGGCGTGGAATACGTTGCCGATCAGCAGTTCGTATTTCTCGGCCGTCGTCTGGATGACCCGCATGATGTCCGGTATCTTCGTCCGGGGGACCACGCCGTCCTGCACATAGTAACTGGGACTCAGCCGCCCCATCGCGCCGAAGGCCCGCTTGCGGCTCGTCCACAGCAGGGCGCGTTCCTTCTCGTCTTCGGCGGTGCGGATGTCGCGTGCCCGGTTCTCCCGGCAGACCGCGGTCACCGCTTCGGCCTGGGTGTCCAGCCCGGCTTCGTGTCCCTCGAGTTCGATGATCAGCACGGCTTCGGCGTCCAGGGGAAAACCGAAGTGGTAGGCCGCCTCGAT
>JAPOYX010000286.1 GCA_026706345.1 Gemmatimonadota bacterium
TCCGGTATATGGCGACCCCGGCGCTGTCGGGACCGCGTTCTCTCATCTGGACCAGCATGGCCCCCAGAGATGTGCCGAGATTGTCCAATAAGTTCTTGTTTTTATAGTATATTCCGACAATTCCACACATGATCTTTATCCCGGAAGATCACCGCTTCGCTGCTATTCTACCTTCAGAATGTGATAGTGTGTAAATTATTATTCCTCTTAGTAAACGCCGATCGCGCATACGCCTGAGAGTTTCCGATGTCATGAAGAAGGATCCTGCTCATCAGAGACCGGCCGAGAACGCGCTTGAAGCCGCTATCGGCCGACAGGTGCGCAAATATCGCAAGCAACTCAATCTGAGTATTGCCGAACTGTGCAAAATGACCGGCCTTTCGCATGGCATGGTGTCCAAGATTGAAAACGGCATTACCTCACCGTCCCTGAGTACCCTGTCAGCGCTGTCTCGCGCGCTCAACGTTCCGGTTACGGCGTTGTTTCGCGCCTATGAGCAGCAAAGCGATGCGGTGTATGTCGAGTCGGGGAAAGGGCTGAATATAGAGCGTCAGGGAACCAGGGCAGGGCATCAATACCAGTTGCTCGGCCATAGTGTGCACAGCTCAGTGATGGTCGAACCCTACTTGATCACGCTGGAAGAAAGCTCCGAAGTGTTTCCCCTGTTTCAGCACGTCGGCGTTGAATTCCTGCATGTGCTGTCCGGCTCCCTGCGATACCGGCACGGTAGTTCCCTGTATCTGCTTGAACCCGGCGACTCCCTGTTCTTTGATTCAAACGTTGTTCATGGTCCTGAGGAACTCGTCGACTTGCCTATTCGTTTTCTCGCCGTACTGTCTCGCGCCACAAGCGATGAATCGTGACCCCCAAGTCACTTGAACCCTGACGGACGAGCCTCCGACAGCCCGCGGGGCGAAGTCCGTCAGGCGCGACTCAACCGGCCCCGGACGAAATCTCCCAACTCGGGAATGGCAACCCGCTCCTGGGCCATGCTGTCCCGGTCGCGGACGGTGACGGTGTCGTCCTGCTCGATGGTCTGGAAATCCACCGTGATGCACATGGGCGTGCCGACCTCGTCGTGGCGCCGGTAGCCCTTGCCGATGTTTCCCGTGTGTTCGTAGAGGATGCGGCCGAGGCCGAGTGCCTGCAGTTCCTGCTTGACGGCGCGCGCCTTGGCGACGATGCCCTCGTGGTTGCGCTTCAGCGGCAGCACCGCCGCCTTGATGGGCGCCAGGTGGGGCTTGAACCCGAGTACGGTGCGGGTGCTGCCGTTGTCGAGTTCCTCCTGCCGGTAGGCTTCGTTCATGACGGCCAGAACGCCGCGGTCGACGCCGGCGGAGGGCTCGATGACGTAGGGTACGAACCAGTTGCCGGTTTCCGGGTTGCGTACGGCGAGCCTGGCGTTGGAGTCGGCGTTTGACCCGACCCGGGCGGTCAGTTCGAGTTCGTCCTGGTTTTTCGTGTGGGAGCCCAGGTCGAAATCCAGGCGGTTGGCGATGCCTTCGAGTTCCTCCAGGCCGTGGGGAAAGGGGTACATGATGTCGTAGGTCGCCTTGGAGTAGTGAGCGAGTTCGTCCGCGGGCACGTCGTAGATGGACAGTGCCTCCCGGCTCACCCCCTGCTCCGCCCACCAGTCGAGGCGCGCCTCCAGCCAGCGCCGGTGCCACGCCTCGTCCTCCCCGGGTTCGACAAAGAATTCCAGCTCCATCTGTTCGAATTCCCGCACCCGGAAGATGAAGTTCCTGGGGGTGATTTCGTTGCGGAAGGCCTTGCCGATCTGCGCGATGCCGAACGGCAGCCGGCGGGAGGTGGAATCCATGACGTTCTTGAAGTTGGTGAAGATCCCCTGGGCCGTTTCCGGGCGCAGATAGACGTGCGAGGTGCCGTCGTCCACGGGGCCGAAGGCGGTGCGGAACATCAGGTTGAACGGTCGGGGTTCGGTGAGGTCGTCGGAACCGCAGGCGGGGCACTTGCCGGCCACCAGGTCGGCCCGCCAGCGGTTCTTGCACTGCCGGCAGTCCACCATGGGGTCGGAGAAGGTGTCTTCGTGGCCCGAGTACTGCAGGATGCGCCGGTTCGTGAGCAGGGTGGAGTCGAGCCCCTCCACGTCGTCCCGCTCGTAGACCATGGCCCGCCACCAGGCGGCTTTCAGGTTGTTCTTGAGTTCGACGCCGAGGGGGCCGTAGTCGTAGAGGCCTTGTGAACCGCCGTAGATGTCGGCGGCCTGGAAGATGAAACCGCGGCGCTTGCACAGGGAGACGAGTTCGTCCATGGACTTGGCGGGCACGGGCTCTCCTTGCCTGAAGCGGGACCTCGATGGGGCGCGCACTATACCCGATGCGGAATTGCTTGACAGTGGGCCACTGCGGAAACGGCAGGGGGTACGAGTTCCCTTGTGTGGCGGCGATTGACAGGTCCCCGCTCGGGGCGCGGCCGGGGCTGAGTTCCGCCTCGGTGAAACCGCCCGTGGGCGGTTTGCGATATGCTTGTGTCCTGTGTCACAAATG
>JAPOYX010000287.1 GCA_026706345.1 Gemmatimonadota bacterium
GGAGCTGATGGACATCATCCGCCAGCAGCAGGGCTGACGAGCGCCCCGCCCGTCATAGGACGGGCGGGGTGTCGGCCGGGCGCGGGAGCCTAGCGCGACTCCGGCGCGGCCATGCAATACCGGGGCTCTGGCCAAGGGAAGGCTTTATGTACTTCCTCGCCCATCGTTCCGCTGCCGCTTCCCTGGCATGCCTGGTCATGGGAGGAACGACCGCCGCAGACAATGCACCCGAGCATGTCGTCAAGTGCCGGCAAGACCTGATGACGAGCGTTGGCGCGCATCTCGCCAATGTGGCCCTGCTGTGCACGACCTTGATGTTCAGCTTCGTTTGCAGGCTCATTTCCTTGGCGGAGCGGGGCAAGCGGCGCGAAGATGGGAGAGGCGAAGAAGAGAAAGAAACGAGCAGCTCATGAAGGCTGCGGTGATCTTGCCGGTACCGGTATTGGTTTTGTCAATCATGCTGGCGTTGTCGCCAGTTCTGTCTTAGAACTCAAGACGATCCGGCGCGCAGAGCGAAATGCGTGAAACAACTCAATCGGGTGCAGGATGCGAGGCAGCTGCTCGACAACATGATGCACGGCTACGCCTATGAAGCGTTCAGGGAGAAGAGCTCGGGCACCTCGGACAACCCGGGCAAGTACGTCTGCGACAACACCCGGGAGCGCCACAATGAGACCGTGGCAGGTCAACGCCTGCACAATTTCTGGACCTGGAAGCGTGCGTCGGAGTTCTGCCGTCCGACGGACAGTGAGCGGGCGCGGCGGATCGTCGAGGGAGACGCGTAATGCCCAAGACCGGTGCGCTCTACGAAATCGACAGCATCGGAGGGAACTGCCCGGTGCAAGCCGAGGGCGTCTGTTGCAAGGGCCGACGGTTCTATTTCCGTGCCCGTGGAGACGTTCTCCAGATGCACATCACCAAGGAGCCGCTGGTTACGTCCGAGCCGTTCTATAGCTGGGGACTGAAGGACGAGGACCTCTGGTTCTACGAAACCGGGTACAGCGATTGGCCGGAGGCCGGGTGGGTCAGTCATCGGGTTGCGGAGGCATTCATCGATATGGCCTGCATCCTCTTCGTGGCGAACAATGGCCTGCTCCAGCAGTTTCCCGAATTGTGGGACACGCTGTAGAAGGCGACAAAACGACGACTTCCGAGAGCGCGGTGGCGACTAGCGCCCGGTCAGGACCCTTCGCTCGGGTCGAGCGCCATTTCCATGTAGATGACCCCGTCTAGCGGATTCTCGTAGTACGGAGCGATTTCGCGGAAACCCAGTGATCGGTACAGCTCCATGGCGGCCGTAAGCTTGGAGAAGGTGTCGAGCCGCATCCGGCTGTAGTTGGCGGAACGACCCGCATCAACGATGGCTTCGGCGAGCGTTCGCCCCAAGCCCAGCCCGCGCCAGGGCCGGCGCACGAACAGGCGCTTCATCTCGCAGATTCCGGCCGACAAGGGTTTCATCGCGACTCCAGCCACCGGAGTACCGTCAACGTGGCGTGCCAGCAACATGCGCCCCCGCGGCGGTGCGTAGTCGCCTGGGAGAGATGCCAGTTCGGCTGAGAAACTCTGGAAGGTCAGATCCTGGCCGAGCCAGCGCTGGTACTCGATAAACAGGGTGCGCATGTCGGCAATGTCAGGCGCGGACACCGCCTCCAGTATGCGCACGTCTCGGCTGTTGATGTCTCGCATGCGCTGTTCCCGGCACGGACCGTGCCCGCTTCGTCCCGACCGAGCGGTTCCATGGCGAGGAAGGGCTTGCCCTCGTTCGGATGGTAGATGGGCCGGGGGATCCCGTCCGAACGTGCGTACTACCGCATCGCAGGCGAGGGACGCTTCCGTCCATGAATCCGGACCTTCGGGACCAACAATCTGCAGGCACAGTAACTGCATCAAGCGGATGTTCGCCCCGTCCATCTCGGGCGGGGAGGGATTCCAGGCTTCGTGGCGGCTACATTTCTGTTCGCAATCGGCATCGGGCTGCGTTGATTGACGGTTCGCACCCCGGTTAGTTTGCCTCCATGCGGGACGCCTATTGTCATCTACGACCAGCCGCCGAGACCGATGAGGAGTTCCTTCAGCTTCTCCACGAACGTGCCTACACAAAGTACGTGGAACGCATCGGCGGCAAGCCCGAGCCGATGACGGCGGACTGGCCCAGCATCTTGAAAGACGATGCGGTGTGGCTGGCCGAAGCGGATGGCAATCCGGTGGGCGCGCTCGTTTTGCAGGCCCGGACCGATCACGTGCTCGTCTGGAGCGTGGCGGTGGAGCCGCGCCTGCAGCGGCGCGGTATCGGGAGACAGCTCATGCGTTTCGCGGAACTGGAAGCGCGGCGGCGCGGTGTGGACGAGATCCGGCTCTACACGAACAGGGCGTTCAGCGAGAACATCCGGCTATACCGGGAAATCGGTTACGCGGTGACGCACACCGAGACCCGGGGATCGCGTGCGTTGGTGCACATGCGCAAGTACCTCGGTGGCTGGCGCGATCAGAGCGCCGGAAGCGCACGAGAACCAGGTCGCTGAACGGCTGCGCGGTTTGCTCGTCTCCAGTGGATGCGTGCCA
>JAPOYX010000288.1 GCA_026706345.1 Gemmatimonadota bacterium
CAAGTTCCCCAGACCGACTTTGCCCATCATTTGCGTGTCCGGCTTCGGCAGCCCGACGATACCACACCGCCGCCTCCGCATAGTCCTGCGCCACACCCTCATCCTTGTAGTACATGACGCCGAGGTTGAACTGCGCCTCAGCGTCTCCCCGCTCGGCGGCCCGACGATACCACACCGCCGCCTCCGCATAGTCCTGCGCCACGCCCTCACCCCTGTAGTACATGACGCCGAGGTTAGACTGTGCCTGAGCGTCTCCCTGCTCGGCGGCCCGACGATACCACACCGCCGCCTCCGCATAGTCCTGCGATACGCCTTGGCCCATATCATACATATAGCCGAGATTGACCTGCGCACTCGCGTCTCCCTGCTCGGCGGCCCGACGATACCACACCGCCGCCTCCGCATAGTCCTGCGATACGCCTTGGCCCATATCATACATATAGCCGAGATTGACCTGCGCACTCGCGTCTCCCTGCTCGGCGGCCCGACGATACCACACCGCCGCCTCCGCATAGTCCTGCGATACGCCTTGGCCCATATCATACATATAGCCGAGATTGACCTGCGCACTCGCGTCTCCCTGCTCGGCGGCCCGACGATACCACACCGCCGCCTCCGCATAGTCCTGCGGGACACCCTCCCCCGTGCTGTACATATAGCCGAGACTGTACTGCGCATCCGCGTGTCCGGCTTCGGCGGCCACGCGGCAGGCAACGAACCGGGTTGCGGGTGCCAGATCATTCTTGAAGCAGTCCGCGACCTCAACGTCTTCCGCCGCAACGGAGTACGGAGCCGCACAGACCCACAACAGGACGATATAAACGGGAACCCAAAAAATAAATTTCATGGCGACTCTTTTTTTTCGCTGTTCCACCATAGGAGTCCGGTCCGGGCGACCCGGCCGCTAGAGACCGGGACCGGTTCTTCGAGCAGGTCCGCAGCCGAGTCAGAAATATCGGGGCGAGGCACGATCACTTTCCAGGCTTCGAATTCGAGCCGTCGCGAGGTTCGCCCCACGCGGGTGATACGCCCGGACACCTCAATAAAATCACCGGCATAAACCGGGGCGAGAAACTCCACATTGTCATAGGCGCGAAACAGCCCTTCATCCCCGTCCAGGCGAATGCTCAACTCCGTCCCCACATCGCCAAAGAGCTGCAACATTTTCGCGCCATCCACCAGACCACCCCCATAGTGGGCGTCCGGGCCGCTCATACGGACCCGCAGCATGGCGGTCGGCAAATTATCGACGGGCTCCATTCGTGGCATGCGTGATTCCTCTTGAGCAGTGTCTTATGAGAGTGCCTGCCCGTCCCAGCGTTCGACCTCAACACGGCAATCATAAAAGGTACCACCGCCGCCCACGTCCGTCAGTTGAGTCGACGTCACATTATTGACGTTGCCCTTCCCCCCGGACAGTTTGTCCCACCAGCCCCAGAAGGTGGCAACCGTGCCGGCCTGGACCCGCTCAGAGACGACAACCGGCAGCACGAACGCGCCCCGGTCGTTGAACACGCGTACCTCATCACCCGTGTCCAATCCGCGGACAGCCGCATCCTGTGGGTGGATTTCCAAGGTTCGGGCCGTGGACTCTTGACGGCGCATCACCGGCAGGTGCCCATAGGAGGAATTCAGCGAATCCTTATGTTTGCGCGGCAGGAAATTCAGCGGAAACGGCCCCTCGCTCAGAGTCTCGTGGGGAGGGACAAAGGCCGGCAGCGGGTCCAGCCCGTCCCGCTCCATTTTTTCACAAAAGAACTCGAACTTTCCCGAAGGAGTCAGGAAGCCGCCCTGCGCTCGGGGCAGCAGGTTCGGCTCAGGGCGGGTCGGCATAAAAGGACGAGACAGGAATTCGTCGACAGACAGCCCGGCCTTGAGGGCTTCACCGGTAAATTCCTCCGCCGAGGCATGCACCGCCGGCTCAGTGATGCCCAGCCCGGTCGCCAACAACTGAAACACGTCGGCGTTCGACTTTGCTTCGCCCAGCGGTTCAAGCGCCTTGCGGCTGAAGCTGCCAAAATCACCGCCGTACGCCAAAATCATATCGTCCTGCTCAAGGGGAGAGGTCGCCGGCAAGACGATATCCGCATAGTCCGCGCTATCCGTCAGGAAGAGGTCGTGGACAACGGTCAACAGGTCCGCCCGTTGC
>JAPOYX010000289.1 GCA_026706345.1 Gemmatimonadota bacterium
GTGTGCAGCACCCGTTCCGTGTAGCCGTTCGGTTCCTCGCGCCCGCAGAAGACCAGGTCCAGCGCCGCCTGGAACGGGATGCTCCGGTCGAAATCGGGGGCCATATTGACGTAACGGGGGTCTTCGGCATTCTGGTAATCCACCAGCGGCGCCATCTTCCTGAAGGCTTCCACCACCTGGCTCCTGTTCACGAGACCGTGGTGGAGCCAGTTGGCGATGTGCTGGCTGGAGATGCGCAGGGTTGCCCGGTCCTCCATGAGGTTGACGTTGTTCACGTCCGGCACCTTGGAACAACCTATTCCCTGCTCAATCCAGCGCACCACGTAGCCCAGGATGCCCTGGGCATTGTTTTCCAGTTCCCTCCTGATCTCGAAATCGTTGAGCGCGTCCCCGTCAAGCAGGGGGACCGCCAGCAAGTCGTCCGGATCGACCCGCCTCAGCCGGATCAGTTCGCGCTGGCGCGTGCCGACGTTGATACGGTGGTAATGCATGGCATGCAGCGTGGCGGCGGTGGGCGAAGGCACCCAGGCGCTGGTGGCCCCGGCGCGGGGATGGTTCACCTTGACGTCCATCATGGCCGCCATATTGTCCGGTTCGGGCCACATGCCCTTGCCGATCTGCGCATGTCTCGGCAACCCGGTGACCATGCCCGTATCCACGTTCCAGTCTTCATAAGCCAGCAGCCACGGCGCAGTCTTCAACCTGGCCTTGGGCATCATCGGGCCGGCTTCCATGCTGGTATGGATCTCATCGGCGGTGCGGTCGAGAAAACCCGTATTGATGAATATCACCCGGTTCTCCGCGACGCGGATACATTCTTTCAGGTTGACCGTGGTCCTGCGTTCCTCATCCATTATGCCGATCTTGATGGTGAGCCGCTCCAGCCCCAGGGCGTCCTCCACCCGTTCGAACAGTTCCACGGTGGCGGCCGCCTCTTCCGGACCATGCAGTTTCGGCTTGACGATGTAGATGGAGCCGGTGCGGCTGTTCCTGAACCTGCCGTTGCCCAGCAAATCATGTTTTGCCGCCAGCGTGGTCACCATGGCGTCGAGGAACCCCTCCGGTATTTCCCGGCCGCCGGCCGTGGTCACGGCATCGGTGTACATGTGCAGGCCCACGTTACGCAACAGCATCAGGGCGCGGCCCGGCAACGTAAGAGTCCTGCCGCCCGGCGACTTGTACCTGCGGTCCCCGTTCAGGGTGCGCTCAATAACCCCGTCATCCTTCACTACTCTCCGGGTCAGGTCGCCTTTCATCAGGCCCAGCCAGTTGCGGTACACCGCGACCTTGTCGTCCGCGTCCACCGCCGCCACCGAATCCTCGCAATCCATGATGGCGCTGACAGCCGCTTCCAACTGGATGTCGTAAATGCCGGCCAGGTCGTTGCGGCCTATGTAGTAGCCTTCCCCAAGCTTGAGTTCTATGTGCAGGGCATTATGGCGCAACAGGATGCTGTCCGGGTTCTCCGGGTCGCCGGTGTAGCCGGCAAAACGCTCGCGCTTGCCCAGGCCGTGCTCGCTGCCGTCGCCCATAATGCCCACCAACTGGCCCGATTTCACCTTGTACTTCACCACGTAGTCGTGGCTGCCCACGGCCATGGGCGTTGCCCGGTCCAGGAAGCGGCGCGCATATTCTATGACCTTGCGTCCGCGCACGGGATTGTACCTTGCGGTACGCTTGCAGCCTTCGGTCTCCGGGATCACGTCGGTACTGTACAGCGCATCGTACAGGCTGCCCCAGCGGGCGTTCGACGCGTTCAGGGCATAGCGGGAATTATCCACGGGCACCACCAGTTGCGGCCCCGCGATGCGGGTGATCTCGGCGTCGGCGTTGGTGACGCTCACCTTGAAAGGCTCACCCTCGGGCTGGATATATCCAATCTCTTTCAGGAACGCCTTGTACTCCCCGGCCTGGAGCTCCGGGTTGTTCCGGTGCCAGCGGTCGATCTTCTCCTGGAGTTCGTCGCGCCGGTCCAGCAATGCCCGGTTCTTCGGTCCCAGGTCGGCGACGATGCCGGACAGCGCTTTCCAGAACCGGTCCGGTTCGACGCCCGTACCCGGCATGATCTCGTCATTGACCAGGTCGTACAGTTGTCTTGCTATGGAGAGTCCGTGTAATTCGATTCGTTCGTTCATTTTCAGATACTGGTTTTTTTTAGAAAACAGGGTTATACCTCTTATACAATACATCAATGAGAAAGATACTGCATGAGCCCCTGGCACATTTTTTCCTGGCCGGCGGCCTGATTTTCCTCCTGTATGCCCTGGTTGGCCCGGACGACGCCTCCGACCGGCGGATCGTCATTGACAACGGGGTTATAGAGCGCCTGGAGTCCGCCTGGCAACTGCGGACGAACCGGGAACCGGGGCCGGATGAGCTGGACGGCCTGGTAGCCGACTACCTGTATGAAGAACTGTTCTCGAGGGAAGCCAGGGCGCTGGGACTGGAACTGGACGACCCGGTTATCCGGCGCCGGCTGGCGCAGAAAATGAACCTGCTGGCAGAAAGCGCGGCGCAGCAGGCCGAACCCGGGGAGGAGGAACTGCTGGCCTGGTATGAGGCGCATCCTGAACTGTACCGCACGGAAGCCAGGCTCGGGTTCAGACATGTTTATTTCAGCCACGACCGTCCCGGCGGCAGCGCAGCGGATGACGCGGCCGCGCTGTTGTCCCGTCTTGAAGGAACCGATGAAACCGCCGGAAAGGATATGGGGGACGCATTCATGCTGCCCCGCGACTTCACCGACATCGGCCGGTCGCAACTGGGCAGGCTGTTCGGCGATGACTTCGCGTCAAGGCTGTTCACGCTCGGGACCGGGAGCTGGCAGGGGCCGGTCCCGTCCGGATACGGGTACCACCTGGTCTACCTGTACGGGGTGCAGGACGCCGAACCCATCCCGTTCAACGGAAGCAGGGACCGGGTATTGCAGGACTGGCAAAGGAACAGGTACGAACAGACAGAAAAAGCCCTGCTGGAGGAGTTGAAAAGCAGGTACGAGATCATCTACACAAACGAAGCCCTTTTACTCCTGGGGTCAGAGTAAGAATTTCGCCAGAAATTTTACTCTGACCCCTTAATTATTTCTCACATCCTCTCAACCACCTCGATGCCCAGCAACGACAACCCCAGCTCCAGGCGGGCGGCTACGGCCCGGCTCAATACCAGCCGTGTATGCTTCACCTCATCGCCGGCCGTGAGGATGGGGCAGTCTTTCCAGAACCGGCTGTAACAGCCGGCCAGTTCATACAGGTAGCTGCAGATGTTGTGGGACGTCAGTTCCTCCTCGTAACCGGAAAAGAGTTCGGGGAAGGACACTACCTGCACCAGCAGTTCCCGCTCCAGTTCATGGGAAAGGGTAATGGAGCCGGGGTTTTGCGCCAGCGCGTCCCTATCCAGGCCGGATTTGCCGAACAGGCTGGCAATACGGACATAACAGTAGAGGATATAAATGCCCGTGTTGCCCTGGTTGGCGAGCATCTGGTCCCAGTTGAAGGTGTAGTCGGACTCCGGACGCTGTTTCAGGTCCGCGTACTTGAGCGCAGCAATGGTCAGCTTCGCGGCTATCCCGTTCAGTTCATCCCCGCTTATGTCCGGGTTCCTCTCCAGCGTAAGCCTCTCGCTGCGCCGGCGTCCCTCGGCAAGCAAGTCCCTTATCTTTACCGTACCCCCGTCGCGGGTCCTGAACCTGACCTTTTTGGTCTGCCCGTTCTCCGTGACCTCCTGCAGTATCACGCCGTAACCGAGATGTCTTAACGGCACCGCGTCCGGCAACCAGCCCGCCTTCTGCGCCAGCGCCCGGAGCATGCGGAAATGCAACTCCTGGCCGCGGTCGGTCACGACGATGATCTGCTGCGCCTGCAACCTGCCGACCCGGTGCCTGATCCCGGCCAGGTCGGTGGTCGAATAGTTATACCCTTCATCGCTTTTCTGCACGATCACGGGGAGCGGGTCTCCGTCAACGTTATGGAATCCGTCCAGGTAGGCGCACCTGGCGTTATTGTCATTAACCAGCAGGTTCTTTTCCGCCAGTTCACTGACGACCCGGGGCAAATCATCCCGGTAGAAACTCTCCGGACAATCATGGGAGGCATCCAGGCTGACGTTGAACGTCCGGTACAGCCCGTGGCAGTTGCGCAAGGTCTTGTCCATCAGTACCTCCCAGACCGCAAGGGACTCCGGGTTGCCGGCCTGCAGTTCGTTCACTTCCGCGGCGGCCCTGGCCGCAAACTCCTGGCTGTCCGCCTTCAACCGGCTTCCCTTTGCATACAATTCTTCCACCGCCTCCAGCGGCGCGGTCTTCAGCTCATCCAGGCCGGAATCGTATTCCTGCTTGATCATCGCCACCAGCACGCCGAAATTGGCGCCCCAATCCCCGTAATGGTTCTGGCGCAGCACCTCGTGGCCCAGGAATTCCAGCACCCTGGCAATCGAATCGCCGATGACCGTCGAGCGCATGGTGCCCACGTGCAGGTCCTTGGCCAGGTTGGGACTGGAATAGTCCACCACAATGCGCTGCGGGCGCGCCGTCCGCTCCACGCCGCAGCGCGGGTCTGCAAGGGTGCGCGCCAGTTCCGAGAGCAGCGCCGTATCCTTCAGCCGGACGTTGATAAAACCGGGGCCGGCAACCTCAACGGATTCAATGAGGGATCGGGCACTGGCCGTTCCGGCATCTTCCACTGCCGCCGGCTGCGCCATTTCAGCCTGCACCGTTTCGGCAACAGCTTCGGCAATATTGCGCGGGCCGGTCTTCTCCCGCTTCGCCAGTTGCAACGCCAGGTTGGACTGGTAGTCACCGAACTGCTTGTCCTGGCACGGCGCCACCTGGCACTCGAACGCCGGCCCGGAGCCGGGAAAACAGTCCGCAACGGCCATGTTCAATATATGCCTGATCGATTCGATGAAACTCATGTGACTGACGCCATTTCAATCCATACCGTTCCTATTGTACTATGAGTGGCAGCGATCAATACGTAACCCGTTATGTCAGTCACTAACCGCAATGTAAACCTTAACCTGCTCAAGGTGTTTGACGCGGTGATGAGAGAGCGCAACATCACCCGGGCAGCGGAGAGATTGTGCGTATCGCAGCCGGCAATAAGCAATGCCCTCGGCAGTTTGCGCGCGCTGTACGGCGATGAACTGTTCATACGCACGCCCAAGGGCGTCGCGCCCACGGCAAAAGCCCTGGAGATTGCCGATCCCATCCGGGACTCCCTGAAACTGGTTGACAGTACGCTGGAAAGCGATTTCGAGTTTCGTCCCGAGTCCCTGCATCGCGAGTTTACCGTGGCATTGACCGACTACGGCGAACTGCACTTCCTGCCCTACCTGATCAGTGAATTGAACGTCACCGCGCCGGGCGTGGAAGTCACCTGCCTGCCCGAACCCGGCGCAACACTGATGCCCGAGATGAGATCCGGAACGGTCGACCTGGTCTGGGACTGGGTCAGGATCGACGATCCCCAGTTCCATGTGGAACTGGTCTTCGAGGACCGGAGTTACTGCGTGGCCCGTACCGGCCACCCGAAAGTGAACGGCGGCTTGTCCGTGGACGACTTCCTGGAACTGGAATACGTGGCCCTGCGACCCACGCGTACACATATCCCCATGATCGAACGGGAACTCGAAAAACAGGGACTGGAGCGCAAGGTGGTCACCGAGGTGTCGCACCTGCTGGCGATGCCCGGCATAGTCGCCAACACCGACCTGGTAGCCTGCCTGCCTGAACGGCTGGCAAAAATCTACGCCAGGCAAATGGGGCTTGCGATCTGCCCCAACCCGGTGTTCTCGCACCCGGTCCCGGTGTACCAGATGTGGCACAAGCACCTGGACGACGATGCCGGCCACGCCTGGTTGCGCGGCCTGCTCCAGCAGCTTGCGCATAGCGTCTGAAATAGCTTCTGATGATGATTCAATATCACTATATGTGATTAGAATGTCGCCATGAGGATTGCTAGTTTCATAAAACCACGATAGCAATAAGGAACCGGTTTTTTTTGAGCATTCAACAGGCCAGAACATTCCCCTACACCAGCCGGACGCTGCCCGGGATCCTCAAGCGCCAGGCGGCGCGTTACGGGGACAAGCCTTTGATAGCCTCGCCGGCCCGTCCAATCGCCTATGCCGAAGCGCCGGATATCGCCGCGTGCTGCGCGGGAAGGCTCGCGGCTGCCGGCGTGAAGGCCGGGGACCGCATCGTCGCGTACCTGTCGAACAGCATGGAATTTATCGAGCTCTGGTTCGGCGCGGCCTGGCTGGGCGCCGTGCTCACGCCCGTCAATACCGCGTTCCGCGGCGCGCAGCTACGCCACGCCCTGGCCCTGGTTGACCCCGTGCTCATCGTCACCGAACGCGAACAGCTTGCGTACCTGGCCGCCCCGGAGATTATGCCGGCATCCGGCGCACGGGTCTGGGTTACCGACTGCGCGGGCGGCGCGGAGCCGGATCACGGCCTGGAGGCCGGTCCCGTACCGGCGTTCGGGGCGCCCGTTGCCGCCCATGAGGCGCAGCCGGGGGACACGGCAGCCATCCTGTTCACTTCCGGCACCAGCGGACCGTCCAAGGGCGTGATCTGCCCCCATGCCCAGTTCTTCTGGTGGGGCGTGCTGACCGGCGAGGCCCTGGAGATCACGCCGGACGACGTGCTGTTCACCGCCCTGCCGCTGTTTCATACCAATGCCCTGAATACCATCTGGCAGGCCTTGCTGGCCGGCGCCACCTATGCGTTCGAACGGAGGTTCTCCGCGTCGCGGTTCTGGTCCCAGGCAAGGCAGGCCGGCGCAACCGTCACCTACCTGCTGGGGGCGATGGTGCACATCCTGCTCAAACAAGCGCCGGGACCAGCCGACCGGGCGCACCGGGTACGCATCTGCCTGTCGCCGGCAACATCAAGGGAACTCGTGGAGCAGTTCCGCCGGCGCTTCGGCATTCGGTCTGTCGACGGCTACGGATCCACGGAGACCAACCTGGTCATGTCGAACGCGCTGAACGGCTACGCGCCGGGGACCATGGGCCGCGCCCACCCCGGTTTCGAGGTGCGGATAGTCGATGAAAACGACTGCGAAGTCCCCGCCGGCGCGCCCGGAGAACTGCTGGTGCGCCACACCGAACCGCACAGCATGGCCGGCGGGTATTTCGGCAATCCCGAGGCGACCGCGGACGCCTGGCGCAACCAGTGGTTCCATACCGGCGACCGGGTGATGCGCGACGAACAGGGGATCTACCACTATCTCGACCGCATCAAGGACGCCATCAGGCGGCGCGGCGAAAATATATCGTCCTGGGAGGTGGAACAGGCGCTGCTGTCCCACCCGGACGTGGAGAACGCCGCCGCCATCGGTGTCCCCGCCGAGGTGGGTGAAGAAGACGTCATGGCGTTCATCGTCCCGCGCCGCGGCTGCAGGCCGCAGCCGGACGCCGTGACCCGGTTCCTTGAAGACCGGCTGGCACGGTTCGCCATCCCGCGCTACCTGGAATTCGTGGACGAACTGCCGATGACGGAGAACGGAAAAGTAAAAAAGTATATGCTAAGGGAATGGGGAGTAGGGGCTAAGACATGGGATCGCGATCGATGGACGGGGTCAGAGTAAAATCATGACTATCGTGGTCTATGGCAGGAATCGAGATGATTTTACTCTGACCCCACGATCAGACAAAAACAGGAGGGCATGAAAATGACCCGTGATGAATTTGCAGAACGAATACACTGGCCGGTTATCATCTGGAGCATGGGCATAATCAACGTGTCGGCGATGCTCCCGCAACTGGTAAGACTGGTTCAGACCCAGGTGACCGAGGGCCTGGCTATCCAGATGTTCGTCATTTACGCGGCGGTGCAGGCTGCTTTCGCCGTGGAAGGCTATTTCAAACGCAGCACCGTGCTGATGATCTGCATGACGTTGAGCGCCATAATCAGCGTGACGGTGATCGCATTGATAATCGCCTATAGATAAGGAGCAAGGCAATGATACGAGTTCTGGTTTGCGCCGGGGTACAGCCGGCATTTTTCGAGGCTACGGCCGACGAGCGCAGGTACGTGTTCGACAAGTGCCGGGAAGTGTTCGGCAGCTGGAAGGAGCGCTACGGCATAGAAGTGCTCTCATCAATGGACGACGATCAAATCCAGATAGGACCGACATTCGGCTATCCGTGGACGTTTTACGTGATGTGCGACGCCCCCAGCCATGAAGTCATGATAGACGTCGTCGATCAACTGCGGCGCGGAGACAAGCCGCTGTTCAAATATATCAAGGTGGACGTGCGCATGGGCCGCCCCCTGTCCGACCTGGGGTTGCCGTAATGGCCGACCTAGCAGGACGCGTCGCCCTGGTTACCGGCGCCGCACGGGGTCTCGGCCTGCACGTCGCCGCGGAACTTGCGCGCGCGGGAATGAAGATCGCAGGCCTTGATACCCGCAAGGAAGAACTGGAAGCGGCCCTTGAAGACCTGCAAAACCGCTACGGCGTAGCGACCCTGCCGCTGCCCGCAAGCGTCGCCTCCGAGCAGGACGTCATCAGCGCCGTGGATCAGACCGTGGTGACCTTCGGCCGCATACATGCGCTCGTAAACAACGCCGGCATCCGCATGGTGGCGCCCGTGTGGGAGACCGACACGGAAACCTGGGACGGCATGATGGCCGTCAACCTGCGCGGCGAATTTCTCTGCACCCGGGAAGTGCTGCGGCAAAGCATGCTGGAGCACGATGAGGGCCGGCTCATCTTCATCTCCTCCATAGCGGGCCGGCGCGGCGCCCCGCACAGTTGCGCCTACAGCGCCACCAAGTGGGGCATCCTGGGTCTCGCCCATTCCACGGCGCAGGACCTGAAGGACACATCCATCAGGGTGACCGCGATCACGCCGGGGCGCATCGAGACTCCCATGGCGCACGAGTCCGAACAATGGGACCCGGAACGGGGCTGGCTGGGCCCCGATGCGGTGGCGCGCGCGGTCGCCTTCTGCCTGAGCCAGGACCCGGACACCATCATCCCCGAATTCCACCTGCACCACCAGGCTGAGTTGTAATGGCGGCCCGCCTGACCTTCGCGGCAGACACCGGCGGCACTTTTACGGACCTGGTCGTCAACAGCGCCGGCGGCGCGGCGCGCCTGTACAAGCGCCCCACCACGCCGGCCGACCCGGTGATCGGCCTGTTCGATACGCTCGGCGCGGCAGCGGACGACATGAACAGTTCCGTCACGGACCTGCTGGAACGCAGCGACCTGTTCGTGTTCGGCACCACCCTGGCAACCAACGCCATCGTCACCAGCAGTACCGCCCGCACCGCGCTGCTTATCTCCGAGGGCCACCCGGACATCCTGCTGCTGCGCGAGGGCGGCGGGCGCCGCACCCTGTTCGACTACAGCCAGGAGTACCCGGAACCCTATATCCCGCGGGCGCTGACGTTCGAGATCCGCGAACGCCTTTCCGCGGAAGGCGAAGTGCTCACCGCGCTGGATGAACGGCAGGTGCTGGAAGTGATCGCCCGCCTGCGCGAGAGTGGGGTTGAAGCCGTCGCCGTGTGCCTGTTGTGGTCGATAATCAACGACGAACATGAGACCCGGATCGGCGAACTGCTCGCCGGGGAGTTGCCGGACGTGCCCTATACCCTGTCCAGCCGGCTCAACCCATCGGTTCGCGAATACCGGCGCGCCTCGTCGACCGCCATAGACGCCTCGCTGAAACCGCTGATGAGCCGTTTCTTCCGCCACCTGGAAGAAGAACTGAGGAGCAACGGCTTTACCGGGCGGCTGCTGATCATGACGTCATCCGGCGGCGTGCTCGATGCAGGGCACGTGGCGGAGACCCCCATCCATTCCATCGGGTCGGGGCCGGCCGGGGCGCCGGTCGCCGGGCGGCATTTTGCCGCGCTGGACGGCGGAGGAATGACGACGGCCATCGTCACCGACGCCGGCGGCACTACTTTCGACGTCAGCGTGCTGCGCGGCGGCGAGATCCCGACGACGCGCGAGACCATGGTCGGCGACCAGAAGGCCGGCTACATCACCGGTTTTCCGTCCGTGGACGTGCGCAGCGTCGGCGCCGGCGGCGGCAGCATCGCCTGGGTGGACTCGGGCGGCATGTTGCACGTCGGGCCCATCAGCGCGGGGGCCGATCCCGGTCCTGCCTGTTACAAACGCGGCGGCGACCGGCCGACGGTGACCGACGCCTGTCTCGTGCTGGGGTACCTGGACCCGGATTACTTCCTGGGCGGCGAGATTGAAGTGGCAATCGAACCGGCCGCCGATGTTATCACCCGCCACGTTGTAGAACCGCTGGGGCTGAACCTGAACGAGGCAGCTTCCGCGATCCTGACCCTGGCGACGGAACGCATGGTCACCGCCATCGAGGAAATCACCCTCAACCAGGGCATCGACCCGCGCCAGGGACTGCTGATCGGCGGGGGCGGGGGCGGGGGTCTTTACTGTACCGGCATCGCGCACCGGCTCGGCTGTTGGCCGGTGCTGATCCCCAGCGCTTCCGCGGCGCTGAGCGCCACCGGCGCAATGCTGTCGGACCTGCGCGCCACCTACACCGCGACCGAACTCATGTCCGCCAGGGTATTCGACCGTGAACGGGCCAATGCCGTGCTGGACGGCCTGCACGCCCAGTGCCGGGAGTTCTGCGACGGACCGGGCGCCGGTTCGATTCGTTCCGAAATCAGTTTCTCCGTGGAAGCCCGTTACCAGGAACAGGTGTGGGAAATCGAAGTGCCGCTGGCGCGCCCGGAATTCAACTCCGATGAGGATATCACCGCCCTGGTGGAGAGCTTCCACGACACCCATGACGCGCTGTTCGCGGTACGCGACACGGGCTCGGACGTAGAGGTATTGACCTGGGTGGCGCACGTCAGTTGCGCCCTGCAGGATGCGGATGCCCTGAAACCGCCTTCGGCGCCGGGGCGAAGCGGCGCAGGAGGCACACGCAAGGCCTATTTCCCGGTCCAGGGCGTCATCGACACGCCGGTATACCAGGTGCAGGACCTGGAAACAGGGCGCCGTTACCCCGGTCCGTTGCTGGTCGAGTCGCCGGTAACGACACTGGTGGTCGATGCCCGGTCGGAGGTGGCTCGCAGCGCCAACGAATCCCTGCTGATTTATCCCCTGGAGTGAAGAGAGCCCATCGATGAACAGAAAAACCAGTATTCTTGACGGGCACCAGCTCGCACTGCTGAACAACCGTTTCGACGGCATCGTGCGGGCGATGACCAATACCCTGTTGCGTACCGCCCGTTCCGCCATCCTGAACACGGCGCGGGACTTTTCCTGCTGTATCCTGACCGCCGATCATGAGATGCTGGCCATGGCCGAGAGCCTGCCGATCCACGTCATGAGCGGCCCGGACCTGATGGCGCAATGGATGGTGCGCTTCAACCCGGAACTCAGGCGCGGCGACGCCTTCCTGCACAACTCTCCCTACCACGGAAATTCCCATGCGGCCGACTGGACCATACTCGTCCCGGTCATGGATGACTCCGGCCGGCACCGCTTCACCGTCATCGCCAAGGCGCACCTGGCCGATTGCGGGAACGCGATACCCACCACCTACTCGGCGGCGGCGCGGGACGTTTACGAAGAAGGCGCGCTGATATTTCCCTGCGTGAAGGTACAGGAAGACTACCGGGACCGGGAGGACGTGCTGCGCATGGCGCAGGTCCGGATCCGGGTGCCCGAGCTGTGGCACGGCGACTTCCTCGCCCTGCTGGGCGCGGTCCGGATCGGCGAACGCAAACTGCTGGAACTGCTGCAGGAGATGGACGGGGAAGAACTCGCCGCATACCCTGCCGAATGGTTCGATTACAGCGAGCGCCTGATGATCGATGCGATCCGGCGCCTGCCCTCGGGGGAAACGACCACCTCCGGCTGGCACGATCCTATCCCGGGCGCCTTGCCGGACGGTCTTGAAGTGAGGGCGCATCTCAAGGTCGACAGCGACGCCGCGCGCATCGAGGTGGACCTGACCGACAACCCGGATTGCCAGCCCTGCGGCCTGAACCTGACCGAATCGACCGCGCGCACCGCGGCGATGATGGGCGTGTTCACCGGGCTGGGCTCCGTGGTGCCGTCCAACGCGGGCAGCTTCCGCCGCCTGCGCGTGCACCTGCGCGAGAACTGCGTGGTCGGGATTCCGAAACACCCGTACAGTTGCTCGGTGGCGACCACCAACCTCTCCGAACTGCTCGCCAACTGCGTGGTACGCGCCCTTGCCGGACTCGGTGACGGCCACGGCATGGCCGCGACGGGCAAGGCCTCGCCGGCGGCCACGGCGGTGATATCGGGCACCGACAACCGTCCCGGGCGCGGACCGTTCGTGAACCAGTTGTGGCTCGGCTTCACGGCCGGGGCCGCCGGACCCGTTGCCGACGGCTGGCTGACCATCCTCGGACTGGGCGCCGCCGGGTTCCTGCGCCGCGACAGCATCGAGATACTGGAAATGAAATATCCCGTGCTGATCCACTCCGAACACATCCTGCGCGACAGCGAGGGCGCCGGACGCTACTGTGGCTCACCGGCCCTGCAGGTCGAGTTCGGCTCGCTGGACTGTGAACTCACGGCCGTGTGGCTGAGCGAGGGCACCAATTACGAGGCCATCGGCGTGCAGGGCGGGGAAAACGGTTGCCTGGCGCGCCAGTACGTGCGCTACAGCGAAGGAGAAGTGTCGGATCCACTGGGCACCTATGAACAGGTCACGGTCAAACCGGGAGAACGCGTCGTCTCGATAGGCAGCGGCGGGGCCGGTTACGGACCACCCGGAACACGCGATCCCGACCGGGTCGCCCGCGACGTACAGCGCGGCTGGGTATCACCGGAACGGGCGCGGGAAACCTACCGGGTGGCGCTCAATGAAGACGGCGCCATCGACGCGGCGCAAACCGCGGCGCTGCGTAACGGCTGATACCCACCCCTCGTCAGGCCGGCGCCTGCCTTTCTTTTTTATCCCTCTTCGCCAACAGCATCTGCGACAGCTTCGGCCCGCGGCCCGGTTCCGACCAGGGACAGACTTCTATGCAGATCGCGCAACCGAAAGTCGTGCTGAAATAAGGCACGCACTTGTCGAAATCCACGTACCAGCGGTATTCGCCGCGTACCCATTGCTTGTCATCGAGGATGGCGTCCGGCGGGCAATCGATGGTGCAGCGCCGGCACCCCAGGCACAGGTCATCCACCCCGATATCAACGGGTCCGTCCAGACTGAGAGGGATGTCAGTGGCAACGGCAGACAGGCGGAAGTTGGAGCCGTATTCCTTCGAGATCATCGAGCCGTGCTTGCCCAACTCGCCCAGGCCGGCGCGGACCGCCATGGGTATCTGCAATGCTTCCGTGCTGCGCGGGTCGCCGTAAGCGTGGGCCGGCCAGCCCATGGCGCGTATGTATTCGGCCAGTTCGACGGCCACCCGGGCCACCTCCCCGTACACGCGCTGGACCTCCAGCCCGGAGCGTTCGTGGGGAACGTGCAGCATCTCCTCCCGGCGCATGGGGATGCCGATACAGATGGCGTACTTGTACTTCAACTCCATGTCACCGTAGAGGTCGTTGGGTTCCATTTCGGTAATCCCGACAATGCCCGCGCCCAGTTCCTGCGCCTTTTGCTTCAATTTCCGGGCCATCTCAACCGGATCATCCACTTCAACCCGGCGTTTTGCGACCGGCCCGGCGCACCGGCGCATCAGCCAGCGGTTCCTGAGGGCCTGGAGCATGATCGACCAGGAATTGTTCATCAGGAAAAAGTCGTTCATGCCGGTCCAGGGCAACTCCCTGATCCAGGTGGCATGGAACACCCGCCTGGGGCGCACCTTCTCCTTCAGGCCCCGGCCGTTGATGTCATTGCCGGAAACGGGCCGGGCCTGGTAGGCCGGCAGGTTTTCCGCCGAAGGCGTGTCGTACAGCTTCACAGCTTCCCCCCCGGCGGCGTAAACCGGTCCACGTAATAGCGCCTGCCCTCCTCCCGGAAACGCCTGAATTCCGACCGGACCTTGCCGGCCCTGGTCCACATCACGATGGTATTGAGGAGATACACCAGGAGACGCGCGTCACGTTTCAGCCGCCGGAAAAAACCGGCTTCCTCGAGATAAAACTGCTCGGCAAATGTCTTGTATCGGTTCCCCATGGCGGCACCTGCCATACTCCGTTATGGTTATGGAAACTCTTGCTTAATCAGGGGCTCCTTCAGGCCGTTATCCGGTCACTTCAAGGAGCAGAGTCTCGTCACACGCGGCATGACTTCCTCTGCGAAACGCCGCATCTCCCGCTCGAACGGCTGGAATTCGAGCAGGATTATTTCAACACCGGCATTATGGAAGGCGGTGATGCGTCTTGCAACTTCATCGTAGGAGCCGGTGAACCCGCAACCGGTGCCGTTGCCGACGCCTATCCCCGGCGCCTTGGCTATCACCTTGGAGGTGACGACTTCCGGGTCGGCATTCCTGTGCAGCGCCTCATAGACTTCCCTGTCCTTTTCACGGAGTTCGAAGGCATAAGCCAGCGCCTCCTCTGCCTCGGACTGTGTCGGACGGGCAAAAGGAAAAGCTGAAACCCCGTAGCTGAGCGGCGTACCGTTGCGCGGGCGCTTGCGCATGCCGTTAATCTTCCCGGCGACATCTTCCAGCGGTTGCCCGAACATGAACCAGGTGTCGCACAACTCGACAGTGAGGTTAAGCGCCGCCTCCGACTCGCCGCCCGAGTAAAGTAAAGGTCGCGGCCGCCACTTCGATGCGGGTTTGAACTGGTAGCCATCCAGCTTGAAGTTGTCCCCGTCCACGGTCACCCGTTCACCTGATATGAGCTTCCTGACAACGCGCAGCCATTCACCACCATAGGTGTAGCGTTCGTCGTGTGGCGGGAAAGGAATCCCCGCTTTGCGGAACTCAGGGAGATACCACGCGTTGACGAAATTGAGTGAAAAACGTCCCTGGCTGATCTCTTCCAGTTGCAGCGCCATTTTCGCCAGCACCGCCGGGTGGAACAGGTATGGTTTGATTGCCGCGATAATTTCGATATCTTTCGTGATTGCTGCGAGCGCCCCGCAGGAAGTCAGGGTCTCCAGTTGATCGAAGTCATCTCCAAAGGGGTTGATGATGTGCTGGGCAACCAGCACGGAGTCTATGCCGAGAGCTTCAGCTTCCAGCACCAGATCCCGGTTACGCGCCCATGATGCGTCAGGCGGGTCCTCCGGATGGTGGAGTGATGCAGCAGTACCGTAAACAACTGCCCAGATGCCGAACCGGGGGCCAATGCGTTTCATTGCTGAAGTCATAGACTGCTTCTGCTTCGTAATGCTTTATGTTATCAAGCGCGCATAACTTAAACAATTGTCACGAACCGGCGCAGACTGTTAACCCGAGACCGCGGGGACCAGAACCGGCGCTCCGGTCAAGCTGCAATAATAAGCCCGGATGATATAGCTGTATTCATTATTCTGATTACTTTTTGTCCCGAAACTTTTCTATACTTCCTGATTCGTATATGGGGGAAAATCGGGAGCAAGCCTATGAAAACAACACTCGTTCGGCTGTTCATTACCTGTCTTGTCGCATCACTCGTCCCAGTCCATGCCGCCACGGTCCTCGAAGAAGTCGTTGTCACTGCGCAAAAACGCGAGCAGAGCCTGCAGGACGTCGCCATTTCGATCACCGCGCTGGACAGCGGGCAAATACGGGATTTCCGCTTCGTCGCCAGTACCGACGTGGTCGCCCAGGCCCCGAACGTGTACAACTTCTCGACCCAGGGACGGGGCGCCAACTCCGCCACCTATATCCGGGGTATCGGCCTGAGCGATTTCGGCGACGCCCATGAAACCCCGGTCGCCGGGTATGTCGACGAGTTCTACATGCTGCCGCCCGCGGGACTGGATTTCGCGCTGTACGACCTGGAGCGGGTCGAAGTGCTGCGCGGGCCGCAGGGCACCCTGTTCGGGAGGAACACCACCGGCGGGCTCATCCACTTCATCACGAAAAAACCGACGCGCGAAGCCGAGGGCTACGTCGACGCCACCTACGCATCCTACGATGAGGTGCGGATCGAGGGAATGATCAACGCGCCTGCCACCGAAAACCTGGCAGTGCGCGCCTCGCTCCTTTACCACGACAGCGACGGCTACGTGAAAAACCTGAACCCGGAGTTCAAGGACGGCACCGATTACGGCACCAAGACCGGGCGCGTGCAACTGCTGTATACGCCGACCGAAGACATCTCGATACTGGCCAAGGTGCAGTACGGCGATATCAACGTGATCCCCTTGTATACCGACCATGAAATCGCCTACCTCGACCCCGCTACCGGACTGCAGCACCTGGACCTGGACGGGGTCGACACGTTCGGGTTCAACGAGCGCCAGGTCGGGGCGGAGAAACCCCGTACCGTGTACACCGACAACCCCCAGGTGGTGGAATCCGAGGTATTCAACTGGCTGGTCAGGGTGGATTGGGACATGCCCAACAACATCACCCTCACCTCGCTCACCGGCTACGCCTGGGTAACCCGGGACAATCTTGAGGACTGCGACGGCGCGCCCCACAACATGTGCACCGCGGGGTTCCCGGTGGATCAGCATATCTGGACCCAGGAAGCCAGGTTGTTCCAGGATAACGAGAATTTCCGCTGGACCGCGGGTTTCTATTACCTGAACCAGGATGCCGAGGCGCATCCCACCGCCGCATTTTTCGGCTTCCCGGCAGCCCTCGATGCCCCGTGGGAACTGAACCTCGATTCGTGGTCGATCTTCGGCCATATCGAATACGATATTTCGCCGCAGGTGGCAGTCCTGGCCGGGGTCCGCTATACCAACGACAACAAGAAATATGAAGCGGTCAACACATTTTTCGGTATGTTCCGCAATGCAGCAGGTAATTTTGTCGAGGAAAACGTCGGCGACCTGGTCAACCGCACCGATGAACTGGTCTCGGCAAACCTTGAACTCCACTTCAAGCCCACGGAGAACTGGCTGATCTACGGCAAGGTCGTGCGCGGAACCAAGGCCGGCGGCTTCAACAACGGCTTTTACAATGTCCCCACACCGGAGGACGTCCAGTTCGGGGACGAGACCCTCTGGGCTTATGAAGGCGGCTTCAAGATCGACATCCTCGATCGCCGTGCGCGGGTGAACACGGCCGTCTTCTATTACGATTACAACGATTTCCAGGCATTCAACTGGACCGGGCTGGCCGGGTCGGTAACCAACGCCGATGCGGAGAACTACGGCGCAGAGATCGAGATACAGGCCAATCCCACGGAGCCTCTCGAACTCTCACTGGGCGTCGCCCTGCTGGAGACGAACCTCAAGGATATCAACAACGGCACCATCACCAGGAACGTGGACATGGGTTTCGCGCCGAACGTCGCGTTCAACGGGTCGGCGAGTTTCACCCAGCCGATGATGGACGGCACCATCACCCTGCACTGGGATTTCATGTGGTCGGACAACCAGTTTCGGGACAACTTCAACAACCCGTCCTCCGACATGGGCGAGCACTTCGTCACCAACGCCCGCCTGACCTACGCGCCCGGCAACGGCAGGTGGGAGGCGAGTTTCTTCGCCCAGAACTTCACGGACGAGACCAACCTGATCAAGGCGGACGGATTTCTCGGTTTCAAATTCCGCCAGGGCGTGTACAACCCGCCGCGCTGGTTCGGGGGAACGATACGGGTGAACTTCCTGTAGAAATTTGAGAAATTTCCTTGCAGTAATACTCGCATGCCTGCCGGCGGCAGGCGCTGGCCTTGCAGTAGCGGCGCAACAGGCTGAAAGCCCGGCGCGGATATTCATCGACGGCGGCATGCTCATAGACGGCAGCGGATCGGAGCCCGAAGAAAACCCCGGAATCCTTATTGAGGGAGAGCGGATACGCAGCCTCGGCGGGGAGGCAGCCGGTGAACCCGGCACGGAGGTTATCTCCGCAGCCGGGAAATGGGTCCTGCCCGGCCTGTTCGACCTGCACGTCCACGTCACTTTCATGCTGGACGGCCCCAGGCGCCTGGATGACGACATCGTCAACGCGATCCGCTCGGAACGGTTCCTGGAACGCTACCAGGAAATCGGCGTTACCACGGTGCGCGACGTGGGGGCGCGCGAATGGATCGGGTATTCGTTGAAACGTACCCAGCGCGCCGGCCTGATGGGCGGGGCGCGCTACTACACCTCGGGTCCTATTATCACCGTCACGGGCGGCCATGGATCGGAGTTTCAGCCGCTGCATCCCCCCCTCTGGGCGGTGGAAGCCGACGGACCCTGGGAACTGCGGGAACGGGTACGGGAAGCGATCAAGCTGGAAGCCGACCTGATAAAAGTCGCCCCGTTCCTGACGCAGGAGGAAATGGCCGCGGTAGTCGATGAGGCACACATCTACCACCTGCGGGTCACCGCCCACATCGGCGGCACCCATGATCTTGACAAGCAGTCGGGCCGCATCGCGGTAGAGGCCGGCGTGGACAGCACCGAACACATGTATCCCTATGGCGGCCCGGACGTGATCAACGCCATGGTGGAGAAAGGCATCTACGTCATACCGACACTGGGTTTTCACCTGCGCGAGCTGAATGACGAATACGCCGCCAACGCGGAGAAGCAGAGCGCCGGGTGGTTATCGGAAAACCTGGGGCACACCTACGAGACCATGATGGCCCAGTTCCGCGAGATGAAGGCGGCCGGGGTGCGCTTCGCGGTCGGGACGGACTCCAACGTAAAAGACCTGGAAACCATCGACAAGCTTTACCTGCAGGAACTGCAGGCCTTCCACACGGCAGGCATGAGCAACGATGAAATCATCCAGGCGGCGACGCTGCGCGCCGCGGAGGCCATGGGTCTCGATGATGAACTGGGCAGTATCACCGCCGGAAAGCGCGCCGACCTTATCCTGCTCAGCGCCGACCCGCTGCAGGACATCAGCGCCCTGGTCTACCCGGAACTGGTGATCCAGGACGGCAAGGTTGTCTGCTGCGGGCAACGCAGGTAATACCCACATTCGCTGAAAAAGGCCCGGGCGTTTACTTGTTATATGCCGGCCCCGGACATATACTTGGCCGGCATATTTTCAAGTCTGCAACTACCTCTATCACGAACTCCCATGCGCTTTCTGACACAAATCGGTCTTGTCCTCGGGCTGGGGCTGCTCATCGGCCTGCTGGTCTGGCAGGGCTTCATGGAGGTGCTGCAACTCCTGCTGGATTCGGGCTGGTACCTGCTGTTGCTGCCCCTGGCCTGGTTCCCGACACTGCTGCCGGCGGCGCAGGGCTGGCGGCATTTGTTCAGGGCCGATCAAAAGCCCACGTTCAGCCATGCGCTGGTGGCGCTGTGGATGGGGCGCGCGGTCAACAACCTGCTGCCGGTGGCGTCTATCGGCGGGGAGGTGGTGAAGGCCAGGCTGCTGGCGATCTGGGGCGCCGGCGGGGCGCACGCCGCGGCCTCGGTGATGGCGGACAAGACGGTGCAGGCCCTGGCGCTGGCCTGCTGGGCGCTGGTCGGTGTCCTGCTGTTGTTGTTCCTGCCCGGCGCCGGCGACCTGGTCCCGTACGCGATCGCCGCCATCCTGTTCCTGCTGTTCAGCGCCGCCGGCCTCATTATCATCCAGCGCCTCGGTATGCTGGGCGCCCTGGCGAAACTGGCCGGCAGGCTGGTAAAGCACGAAGCCTGGGAGGGCGTGAAGTTCTCCGCAACCGAAGCGGACCGGCTGGTGCGGGAGTTGTACGGCAACAAGCGCAAAATCCTGCTCGCCACGCTGTACCGGCTGGCCGCGCTGGCGCTGCACACCTTCGAACTGTGGCTGGCATGCTACCTGCTGGGACAACCCATAACCGTGCTCGAAGCCCTGCTGCTGCGCAGCCTGACGGCCACCCTCAGCGATATCGCGTTCATCATCCCCAACGCCTACGGCGTGCAGGAAGGCGCGTTCATACTCATCGGCGCCCTGGTCGGTTTCGACCCCGGCTTCTCCCTGGCCGTGTCCCTGTCCCTGCGCATCCGCGACCTGGTATTCGACCCGGCGGGGCTGCTCACCCTGCAACAGGTGGAGAGCCGGCGTTATTTCAGGAAAAATCCAGGACACCCATAAATACCCTTGCCATCGCCTCCGATACTTGGCATATTCGCGGGGTGATGAATTCACCCGCGCCGGCAGACCTTACCTACCAGGATGAAATTCTCCAGGGCGTCTCGCGCACTTTTGCCCTGACCATTCCGCAGCTCCCGGATGCCCTGGAACAGGTGGTCGGCAACGCCTACCTGTTGTGCCGCATCGCCGACACCATCGAGGACGACAAGCACCTGCCCTATGCCGACAAGCGGGAATTCTCCGAGCGGTTCATCAAGGTGGTGAACGGCGGGGAGGACGCGCAGCAGTTCGCCGGGGACCTTTTCCCGCGGCTGTCACCGACTGCGACCGCTGACGAACACGACCTGATACGGAATACCCCCGCGGTCATCCGCATCACCCACAGCTTCAACGAGCGCCAGCAGGCGGCGCTGCAGCGCTGTATCAGGATCATGGCCGACGGCATGTCCCGGTACCAGGAGGCGGACGTGACGAAGGGCCTGAAAGACCAGCAGGACATGGACAACTACTGTTATTACGTGGCGGGCGTCGTGGGCGAGATGCTCACCGAGCTGTTCTGCGACTATTCCAGCGCCATCGATCAAAACCACGATGAGCTGATGCAACTGGCGGTCTCGTTCGGCCAGGGCCTGCAGATGACCAACATCCTCAAGGACATCTGGGACGACCAGAAACGCGATATGTGCTGGCTGCCGCAATCGGTGCTGGAGAGCTACGGCGTGTCCCTGGACGGCGCCCCCCTGCGCAACGGCAGGGAATTCCAGCAGGCTCTGGGGCACCTTATCGGCGTCGCCCGCATGCACCTGGGCAACGCGTTGAAGTACACGCTGCTGCTGCCCGGCAACGAGACCGGGATCAGGCGCTTCTGCCTGTGGGCGCTGGGCATGGCGGTGCTGACCTTGCGCAACATCAACAGGCGCCGCGGCTTCACTTCCGGGGACGAGGTCAAGATCTCGCGCCGCTCCGTCCGGGCGACGATTATTTCCACGAACCTGCTCACCCGTCACGACTTCATGCTGAGATGGCTGTTCAACCGGCTCGCGGCGGGATTGCCCGCGGCTTGAGCGGATGTACCGGGGACGGACTTAAGTCCGTCCCTGATTCATCATGGACAAGCTCGGCATAATCTGCGCACTCCATTCCGAGGCGCGCTGCTTCACGTCCGGGGAACTGCCGGCGCAACAGCCTGTCGAACTCAATGAGAAGGCGCTGCTGATCGTGTCCGGCATGGGCCGGGAACGGGCGCGGCAGGCAGGGCAGAAGCTGGCCGAGGCGGGCGCGGACTGCCTGGTTGGTTTCGGTACCGCAGGCGCATTGGCCCCCGCGCTCCGGCCGGGGGACCTGGTGCTTGCGGCAGAAGTCCATGAAGCAGGAAGAAACTTCACCGTGAACGCCGGCCTGACCGAATCGGTGATGAAGTGGTTGTCCCGCAATGGCTTCACCGTTCATAACGGGCCGCTGGCCTGCGCGGCGCAACCGGTTGCAACCGTTGAGGACAAGCAGGAAGTGTTCGCTCAGACCGGGGCCATGGCTGTCGACATGGAAAGCGGCGGTGTGTTCGACGCGGCTCGGCGCAACGGCCTGCCGGCGTTCGTCCTGCGCGTCATTATCGATGCCGCGCATGTCGCGCTGCCGGATGCCGTGCTGCAGCGGGTCGATGAGTTCGGCGAGATCGATACGCGGGGGCTGGCTCTCGACCTGGCAAGGTCGCCCGCACAAATTCCGGCAGTCATACGCCTGGCCTGCGCCGCGCGCCGCGCCGACAGGACCATGAAGCGAGTCGCCGGACTTGTCAAAAACGCCGAAGTAGTTTATAAATAACGTTTTTTAAGCATATCCAAGTCTGAACAAAATGCTCACAGATCAACAGGTGGAAGATTTTCGCCGGGACGGGTTCCTGGTCTGCCGGAGGCTGTTCGACCCTGGCGAGATCCGGGAGTTGACCCGCTGGACCGACGAGGTCATGGCATACCCCGAACAAGCGGGGAAATACATGATGTATTTCGAGCAAAGCTGCCTGACCGGCGAGCGTATCCTGAGCCGGGTGGAAGACATAGAACCCTACCATGACCGGTTCAGCGATGTCTTCAACGGCGCCAAGTTAAGAGGCGTCTGCACTCGCCTGTTCGGTTCGGATGCCGTCCTGTACAAGGACAAGATAAACTTCAAGCTGCCGGGCGGCGCCGGTTTCAAGGCCCACCAGGACGTGCAGGCGGGCTGGGACAGCTACGCCAGCCTGCATATCACGGCCCTGGTCAGCATCGACGCCACCACCATAGAGAACGGCTGCATGGAAATGGCCCCCGGCCAGCACGACCGGGGACTGATCGGCGAGAAATGGACGCCGTTGGAAGAAAACGGCCTGGATTATACCCCCATTCCGACCAAACCCGGCGATACCATCTTCTTCGATTCCTTCGCGCCGCACCGCTCCAGGGAAAACCGGACCGAAGCGCCCAGGAGAGTGCTCTACGTCACTTACAACAGGTTGTCTGAAGGCGACCACAGGCGCCAGTACTACATCGACAAGCGCAAAAGCTACCCGCCGGACTGCGAAAGGGAACCGGGTAGGGAATACGTATTCCGCGTCTGAAACAACTCTCCTCCACGTTACTGCTCAGGTGGGTACGCCTCGTGCGCAGGTACGCGCCTGTGGTCCTGGTCGCGGCCTTCGCCCTCGCCTTTCTTGCCGTGCGCTACACCGCGCACAATATCAGCATGAACACCGACACCGAGCACATGCTGTCGGCAGAACTCGCCTGGCGCAAGCTGGACCAGGAATATGAACGGCTGTTTCCGCAGTACGACAACAACATCCTGATCGTCCTGGAAGCCGCCACGCCGGACCAGGCCCGGGACGCCGCATCGCTGTTGTACGGGCGGCTGCAGGCGGAGCGGGACCTGTTCGAATTCGTGTACTACCCGAACGCCCTGCCGGTATTCCGGGAATCCGGGCTGCTGTATCTCGATGGCGCGGAACTGCAGGACCTGTCCGACAATCTCGCCGAAGTGCAGCCGTTCCTGGCGAGACTGGCCCGGGACCCCACCCTCCGGGGCCTGTTCGACGTGCTGGGTGACGCCCTGGACGCCGCCGATGACGGTGATGAGGTGGACATCGAACCCGTCCTGACCCGCATCAACGCCGCGCTGGAGGCGTTGCGGGACGGCCGCCCGTACCGCCTATCGTGGCAGCAACTCATGTCGGGGGACGGCGATGACGGCGGGAACAGCGGCACAGACGGCGGCCGGGACGGCGCGGATGACGACCGGTACCGCGAGTTCATCCTCACGCAGCCGAAACTGGACTACGCCGGCTTTTTCCCGGCGACCCCGGCCATCGACAGTATCCGCGGGGCCTATGATGAACTCGGTATCGCCGCCTCCCCGGGCGCGGAACTGCGCCTGACCGGGGCCACCATGCTGGCGCACGAGGAAATGCTGAGCGTGATGAAAGGCACGGAAACCGCCATCCTGCTGGCCCTGTGCCTGGTCACCGTGATCATGGTGACCGGCCTCAGTTCCCTCAGGCTGGCGCTGGTCACCGTGATCAGCCTGGTCACCGGCCTGGCATACACCGCCGCCTTCGCCATACTCACGGTGGGCGAACTGAACCTGATCTCCGTGGCGTTCGCGGTGTTGTACATCGGCCTGGGGGTGGATTTCGCGATCCACTATTGCCTGCGTTACCGGGAACACCTCATCGACGGCGCGGACCGCGGCGCCGCCCTGGATCAGACCTCGGTCAACATCGGCGGTTCCCTGTTCCTGTGCGCGGTCAGCACCGCCATCGGGTTCTTCGCCTTCATCCCCACCGACTACACGGGCGTTGCCGAACTGGGCTGGATCTCCGGTTTCGGCATGTTCATCAGTTTCGCGGTCACTATCACGGTCATCCCGGCGCTGTTGTCCCTGCTGCCCTATACACCCGGCGCATCACCTGGCAAGGAATCCGGGGCGGGCGGCGGGCGCCTGGTCGAACGGCACGCGGGGAAGGTCCTCGGCGCCACCGCCTGCCTGGCGCTGGCTTCCGCGGTGGTCCTGGGCGGCCTGCGCTTCGACCACAACCCGCTCAACCTGCACGCCCAGGACGGCGCCGCGCTGACCACGTACCGGGAACTGCTGGCGGACAACGACCTGACGCCCTGGACCGCCATCATGATCGCGGCCGGCGCAGAACAGGCAGAGGGCTACCGGGCCGCGCTCAGCCGCTCCGGCCTGGTGGACAAGGTCGTTACGGTGGCGGACTTCATACCTGCCGGCCAGGACGAGAAACTGTTCATCATCGACGAGATGGGCCTGCTGCTGGGCGACCTGACGCTCGCGCCGCCGGACCCCGCGGCGCAGACAGTGGGGGGGCGCCTGGGCGCGCTGCGCGGGTTCCTGGAAAAATTGCGGGAAACCGGGGCAGACGATTCGGCACATGAGAGGCTTCTCGGCAACCTGGAAGGATTGCTGGAGGATCAGGACGCAACGGCACAGGCGGTGCAACTGGAACGGATGCTGCTGGCGTCGCTTCCCGGCCGCCTGGAGGCATTGAATGCGTCCCTGGACGCCGACTATATTTCCCTGGAAACCCTGCCGGACCAGATCAAACGGCTCTGGGTCAGCGCCGGCGGCGAGCGCCGCGTCGAGATCTATCCGAAACAGGACATGCAGGACAACAAGGCGTTGAGGGAATTCGTGCGCGGGATCCAGTCCGTCTCACCTGAGGTCACCGGCGCGCCGGTCAACAACCTGGAGGCCAGCGACGCGGTAGCCGCGGCTTTCGGGCAGGCGTTCCTGTACGCGTTCATCGCCATCACGCTCATGCTGTTCATACTCCTGACCCGCAAAAGAGACGTGTTCCTGGTGCTGGTTCCGCTGCTCACAGCGGCCCTGGTCACGGGCGGCGTTGCCGTGCTGGCCGGACTGCCGCTGAACTTCGCCAACGTCATCGCCCTGCCCCTGCTGCTGGGCATAGGCGTGGACAGCGGCATCCACATCATCCACCGATTCCGCACGGACCTGCCGGCCGGGAAAAACATCCTGACCACCAGTTCCGCGCGCGCGGTCATCGTCAGTTCACTCACCACCATGGGCGGGGTCGGCAACCTCGCCCTGTCACCGCACGCAGGCACTGCAAGTATGGGCCTGCTGCTCACCCTGGGCATCGGCGTCACCCTGGCCTGCATGCTCCTCGTTCTGCCGGCGCTGCTGACGGTAATCGGCAGACCGCGGAGAGAATAGTGGGGTCAGAGTAAGAAATTCGCCAGAATTTTTACTCTGACCCCAAACATCTAACGTTAATTCAGGACACCCATAATTTGGTGGGGCGTATAAACTTTATGGGTGTCCTGAATTAATGCTGAAATTTGTGGGTGTCCTGAAATTTGTGAACAGGATATAATTCCGGGTTATGGAAGCCTGCGGGAAGCAACCTTATGTACAATGACAAACCACTGGACGCAAGGCTGGCGGCCTGGCTGGTTTATCCGTTGCGCGATACCGCGGTTACCCCCAACCACCTTACCTCTGCGCGGCTGCTCGCCGGCATCGTCGCCTGCGCGCTGCTCGCCACCGGGGAGCCGGGCCCGGCCAATGCCGGCGCACTGTTCCTGGTGCTTTCGAACTTCCTCGACCACACCGACGGAGAACTGGCCAGGATCACCGGCAAGACCAGCAAATTCGGCCATTACTACGACCTTGCCAGTGACGCCGTCGTCGATATCCTGCTGTTCGCAGGCATCGGCTTCGGCCTGATGCACGGCCCGCTGGGAACCGGGGCGCTGTTCATGGGAATACTCGCCGGTGTCTCGGTGGCCGCGATATTCCAGCTCCGCCTCATGATCAGCAACATCACCGGCAAGTTCCAGATCGAGCAACCCAACATCGGACTGTTCGAGATCGAGGACGTCTTCTACCTGATGCCGCTGATCACGTTCTTCGGGTTGCTGCAACCGTTCCTGGTAATTGCCGTCATAGGCGCGCCGGTGTTTGCCCTGTGGACGCTGCGCCAATACCTGAGGTGCAAGAAGGGACACACCGGTTCATGACTACGCTGGTTACCGGAGGCAACGGCTTTGTCGGGTCCGCGCTGGTACGGGCACTGCTGGGACAAGGCCACCAGGTAAGGGCGCTGGTCAGGCCCGGCAGCGACCGGCGCAACCTGGAACAACTGGACATTGACCTGGTCGAAGGCGACCTGACCGACGTTGCCTCGCTGAAACGGGCGGTCGGCGGTTGCAGTCACCTGTTCCACGCCGCTGCGGATTACCGCCTGTGGATACCCGACCCGGAGCGCATGTACAAGACCAACGTGGACGGCACCCGGGACCTGCTGTGCGCGGCCGCCGACGCGGGCGCCGGCAGGATGGTCTATACCAGCAGCGTGGCTACCCTGGGCATCAACCGGGACCGCAGCCCCGCCGGCGAGACCACGCCGGTGAGCCTGGGGGACATGGTCGGCCACTACAAGCGCTCGAAGTTCCTGGCCGAACAGGCGGTGCGTGAACTGGTCGCGGATCAGGGGCTGCCTGTCGTCATCGTCAACCCGTCCACGCCGGTCGGCCCGCGGGACGTCAAGCCCACGCCCACCGGCCGCATCATCCTTGATATGCTGAAGAGAAAAATGCCGGCTTACGTGGATACGGGCCTCAACATCGCCCACGTGGACGACGTGGCGGCCGGCCACTTGCTGGCTTTCGAACGGGGCGAACCGGGTAAACGTTACATCCTGGGCGGGGAAAACCTGTCGTTGAAGAGCATCCTCGGCATGATATGCGACTACGCGGACCTGGCGCCGCCGCGCCTGCGCTTGCCGCACAATGCTGTGTACCCCTTCGCCTGGCTGGCGGAAAACTGGGCGCGGGTCAGTGGAAAAGAACCGTTCGCGACGGTGGACGGCGTAAAGATGGCGAAGAAATTCATGTATTTCTCATCGTCCCTGGCGCAACAGGCGCTGGGCTACGAAGCGCGCCCTGCGCGCCTGGCCATAGAAGACGCGATTGATTGGTTCAGGGAGAACGGGTACTGATCCAGTCGTTGATGGCGGCGGGTAGCGTCTCCCGGGTGCCGGCGCCGACGTAGATGCCGATGTGGCCGCCGGGCAGTTCCAGTTCGGTGTAATCCTCGCTGCTGATGCAACCGGCCAGGGCCTTTGAGGCATCGACCGGGACCAGGTGGTCGTTGGCGGCGAAGATGTTGAGGACCGGGATGTTGATCGCCTCCAGGTCCACCCGGTTGCCGCCGATTTCGACTTCGCCCTTCACCAGTTTATTGCCCTGGTAAAAATCCCGGGCGAACTGGCGGCAGGCCGCGCCGGCCTGGTCCGGGCTGTCGAAGATCCATTTCTCCATGCGCATGAAGGTGGCGAGCCGGTCGCTGTCGTCCAGGATATCCAGCGCGTCCAGGTACTTCTTCCCGGTCAGCTTGTAGGGCCTCAGCATCAGGAACAGCCAGTTCAGGAACTCCCCCGGTATGTTGCCCAGCGTGTCCACGGCCAGGTCCATGTCCACGTGGCGGACCAGGTGGCTGAGCAGGTCGCGGGGAGTATGGAAATCCACGGGTGTGACGCTGGTCACCAGGTTGGCGACCTTGTCCTGGTGCAGGGCGGTGTAGCAAAGGCAGAAGGTGCCGCCCTGGCACACGCCCAGCAGGTTGATGCGGTCCAGGCCGTGGCGCTGCCGGATGGCGTCCACCGAGTTGTCCAGGTAGCGGTTGATGTAATCATCCAGCGTCAGGCCCGTATCGCCCTCGTCGGGACAACCCCAGTCGAGCAGGTACACGTCCAGGCCGGCCTTGAGCAGCCCCTGGATCAGTGACCGGCCGTCCTGCAGGTCCATGATATACGGCCTGTTGACCAAGGCGTACACGATCAGGACGGGGACGGCGTGAGGTTCATCGGCCAGCGGCCGGTAGCGGTATAACCGGACCTTGTCCTCCCGGTGCACCTCGTCCCTGGCCGACGGTCCCACCTCCACGGGGACTGTATCGGACAAGCCGCCAAAGCCTGGGGGCATCGGCAGGATATTTGGGGCATTCTGCTCGCGGCGCATGGCAATGGACGCATTCACCAGGCCGCCAAAGTTGCGGGAATACTCCTCGGTAAAGGCGACCTCCGCGTACGCCTTCTCGCCGGCCTCCAGCCAGAGGTTGAAGTACTCCTTCAGGGCTGTGATGTTTTCAACGGTCATTTACCTCGCGGCCCTGTTCTCAACCAGGTCGTCGACAACGGCGGGGTCCGCCAGGGTGCTGGTATCCCCCAGGTTGTCCAGTTCATTGGCGGCGATCTTGCGCAGGATGCGGCGCATGATCTTCCCGGAACGGGTCTTGGGCAGGCCGGGCGCCCATTGGATCTCGTCCGGGCTGGCGATGGGGCCGATCTCCTTGCGCACGTGCAGCACCAGTTCCCGGCGCAGTTCCGGGGACGGTTCGGACTCCTGCATCAGGGTCACGTAGGCATAGATGCCCTGCCCCTTGATATCATGGGGGAAGCCCACCACGGCGGCCTCGGCCACCGCGTCGTGCAGCACCAGGGCGCTCTCCACCTCGGCAGTGCCCATGCGGTGCCCGGAGACGTTGATCACGTCGTCCACGCGCCCGGTGATCCAGTAATAACCATCCTCGTCGCGGCGCGCCCCGTCGCCGGTGAAATACCTGCCGGGGAACATCTTGAAATAAGTGTCGATGAAGCGCTCATGGTCGCCGTACACGGTGCGCATCTGGCCGGGCCAGGCGCGCTTGATGCACAGGGCGCCAGAGACGGCCCCCTCCAGTTCGTTGCCCTGGTCGTCCACCAGGCACGGCTCCACGCCGAAGCAGGGCCGGGTGGCGGAACCGGGTTTCAGGGCGGTAGCGCCGGGGTACGGGGCGATGAGGATGCCGCCGGTCTCGGTCTGCCACCAGGTGTCCGCGATGGGGCAGCGTCCCTCGCCGACCACGTGGTAATACCATTCCCAGGCTTCCGGGTTGATGGGCTCGCCCACGCTGCCGAGCACGCGCAGGCTGCTGCGGTCGTGCTTCTTCACGAACTCATCGCCCTGCCCCATCAGTGCGCGCAACGCGGTAGGCGCGGTATAGAAGATGTTGACCCGGTGCTTTTCGACCACCTGCCAGAAACGGCCTGCGTCGGGATAAGTGGGCACGCCCTCGAACATCAGGGTGATGGCGCCGTTGCACAGGGGACCGTAAACAATGTAGGAATGCCCCGTCACCCAGCCCACGTCGGCGGTGCACCAGTAAACCTCGCCGTCACGGTAATCAAACACGTACTTGTGGGTCAGGGCGGTGTACAGCAGGTAGCCGCCGGTGGTGTGCAGGACGCCCTTGGGCTTGCCGGTGGAGCCCGAGGTGTAGAGGATGAACAGCGGGTCTTCCGCGTCCATTACCTCCGGCGGGCAGTCGTCCGCGGCCTGCTCCACCTGTTCGTGGTACCAGACGTCCCGGCCCGCGGTCCAGTCCACGTCCGCGCCGGAGCGTCTTACCACGATCACGCTGTGCACGTCCGGGCACTGCTCCAGGGCCTTGTCGGTGTTCGCCTTGAGCGGCGTGGTGCGGCCGCCGCGCACGGTCTCGTCCGCGGTGACGACCACCCGGCAGTCGGAATCCAGGATGCGGTCCTTGAGCGCCTCCGGCGAGAAGCCGCCGAATACCACCGAGTGCACCGCGCCGATGCGGGCGCAGGCCAGCATGGCCACGGCCGCCTCGGGAATCATGGGCATGTAGATGGACACGCGGTCGCCCTTGCCGGCGCCCCTGGCCTTCAGGACGTTGGCGAACCGGCATACTTCCCGGTGCAGTTCCCGGTAGGTGATCTTTTTGTCGATAGCGGGATCATCACCCTCCCAGATGATGGCGACGTCGTCACCGCGGGTCTCCAGGTGCCGGTCCAGGCAGTTGTACGAGACGTTCAGTTGCGCGCCTGCGAACCACTTGATGTCCACCCTGTCATAATCCCAGTCCTGGACCTTGTCCCATTTTTTATACCAGCTTACGAATTTTTCCGCCTGTTCAGCCCAGAACGCTTCGGGTTCGTTGATCGAGTGCGCGTACATCTCTTTGTACTGTTCCGCGCCGATATGTGCGGTGGTCGCAAGCGCCGCAGGCGCCGGGTAAACCTTTACTTCTGACATACTGTTCCTCTCCGGTCTTGTTATTGTCGATAAGGGTGTAGTGTACATGATTCGCTGTCACTTTTTCGCACCTTATTTGTTAAAAAACAACCATTTCCGGCAGTTTACGGCGCGGTAAAAAAAAGAACGAAAAAAAGTTCGCCTTGCCGCTTTATTTTTGTTCCTTTACGCTTTTTATATGCTATAGTTTCCAAGTGGCTTGCCGTTGAATCCATGTCAAGGACAAGCGTGGGCCACTCGGCGGCGGGCCCTTCACGTAATAATAACCGTAGGAGGGAATAAGTATGACTAGAATCGTCGTTGGATTAATCTTACTGGCAGCGATTGTCGAGGGTCTGGCTCCCGGCGCTGTTCCATCAGATCTGCTTCCACTGGCTATCGCAATTCTCGGCCTGGTCTATGGCTGGACTGCGGTTGATGCTGAAGATCCCGTCGCTTACCTGGCAGTCGCTATTGCTGTAGGAGCAGCAGCGGGCGCTCTGGGCGCTATTCCCGCGATAGGTGCTTACATCGATGCTATCGTCGCTCAGGTCAGCAACGCACTTTATGCCGGTGTAATCAGTGTCCTGGTAGCGAGGACAATGAACCGGTTAAAAGGCTGATATTCAGTCTGATCTACGCATTTGCCTCACCCGTCATGGGGGGCGGGTGAGGCGTTTGTGTTAATGAAGCGCTGTACCGATAATAACAGTAGGAGTGAAATGATATGACTAGAATCGTCGTTGGATTAATCTTGCTGGCAGCTATCATCGAGGGTCTGGCTCCCGGGGCCGTACCGATGGACCTGCTTCCTCTGGCTCTCGTCGTTCTTGGCCTGGTCTATGGCTGGACCGCGGTCGATGCTGACGATCCGAGCGCTTACCTGATAGTCACCCTCGCTGTTGCCGCTGCTGCAACGATGCCGGGCGGTGGAGCAGGAGACGGAAACGGCGTGTTGGGGCTTATTCCCGCGGTAGGCGGACACCTCGACGCGATACTCGACCAGGGAGCCTCGGCGCTGTTAGCCGGTGTCGTCAGTGTTTTCGTTGCGAGGACTATAAGCCTGTTGCAAGGCTGACATCCGGCCGGATATTTGATGTATTTACCTCACCCGTCCCGGGGGGCGGGTGAGGTGTATTACGTTATGTCGCCCCGTGCTCACCCAAAGCGGTTTTCGATGTAATCATCCACTATGGCCTGGAACTCGGCGGCGATATTATCGCCGCGCAGGGTGACGGTCTTTTTGCCGTCAACAAAGACAGGAGCCGAAGGGGCCTCGCCGGTGCCCGGCAGGCTGATGCCGATGTCCGCATGCTTGCTCTCTCCCGGCCCGTTCACCACGCAACCCATCACCGCCAGGTTCAGTTCCTCCACGCCCGGGTATTTCTCGCGCCAGATCGGCATTTTGGTCCTGATGTAAGCCTGGATATTGTCCGCCAGTTCCTGGAACACGGTGCTGGTAGTGCGGCCGCAACCGGGACAGGCGGTGACCAGGGGGGTGAATGAACGCAGGCCCATGGTCTGAAGCAGTTCCTGGGCCACGATCACCTCGGTAGCGCGGTCGCCGCCCGGTTCGGGCGTCAGGGAAATCCGGATCGTATCGCCAATGCCTTCCTGCAACAGGACACCCAGGGCCGCGGTGGAAGCAACAATCCCCTTGGAGCCCATCCCGGCCTCCGTCAGGCCCAGGTGCAGGGCATAGTCACAGCGCCCGGCCAGGTCCCGGTATACCGAGATCAGCTTCTGCACACCGCTCACCTTGCAGGACAGGATGATCCTGTCCCGGGGCAGACCGATCTCTTCGGCTTTCTGCGCGCTGTTCAGGGCGGAGACGATGAGGGCTTCCTGCATGACGCTGTCGGCGTCCCGGGGTTCCGCCAGCTTCGCGTTCTCGTCCATCATGTGGGTGGCGAGTTCCTGGTCCAGGCTGCCCCAGTTCACGCCGATGCGTATCGGCTTGCCATACTCGATGGCCTTCTCGATGAGGGTGGCGAACTGGCTGTCGCGCTTCCTGCCGAAACCCACGTTGCCCGGATTGACGCGGTACTTGGCGAGCGCCTCGGCGCAATCGGGGTATTTCGTCAGCAACAGGTGGCCGTTATAGTGGAAATCCCCGATCAGGGGCACGTCGCAGCCCAGCGCATCCAGCCGTTCACGGATACGGGCAACCTGGCGCGCCGCATCCTCGTTATTCACCGTGATGCGCACCAGCTCCGACCCGGCGGCAGCCAGTTGCTGCACCTGCTTCACCGTCGCCACCACATCGGCAGTGTCGGTATTCGTCATGGACTGCACGACCACGGGCGCACCGCCGCCCACCGTAACCGGCCCGATACCAACCGGCACACTACGCCGCCTGCCAGAAATCTCCAACTGATTAGTCATACCAGGATTCTAGCATTAAATGAGGACACCCATGGGGTCAGAGTAAGAATTTCGTCAGAAATTTTACTCTGACCCCTGCATTTCGGGATAGATGGGGTCAGAGTAAAAATTCTCCGAATTTCTTACTCTGACCCCTGGATTATCATGGGTGTCCCCATTTTGTGGATATGCAATCCGGGGCAAACATGCGATACTGTGTGACTTATGTTCAAAGGAAAAAGTTCTTATTCCAAAGAGGAATTGATGGCCTGCGGTCGGGGTGAGTTGTTCGGGGAAGGCAATGCCCAGTTGCCGCTGCACAATATGTTGATGGTTGACCGGATAACGGAGATCAGCGATTGCGGGGGCAGGAAGGGTAAAGGATATGTGCTCGCCGAGCTGGATATTCATCCGCAATTATGGTTTTTCGATTGCCACTTTCAGGGCGACCCGGTCATGCCGGGCTGCCTGGGCCTCGATGCGATGTGGCAACTGGTCGGGTTTTACCTGGGCTGGACCGGCGCGCCGGGCCGCGGCCGGGCGCTGGGCGCGGGCAAAATCAAATTCTCCGGACAGGTCACCCCCGATTGCAAGCTGGTAAAATACGAGATTGATGTAAAAAAAGTCGTCTCCCGGAGCCTGGTAATGGGAGTCGCCGACGGCTGCATGTACGTCGATGACAGGGAGACCTATTCGGCGAAAGACCTGCGGGTGGGGTTATTCCAGGAATTGTGACAGTTTGAAGAAACTTTAGAATATGTTGAAACGTGTAGTCATTACCGGTCTCGGTATCAAATCCAGTATAGGAAACAGTCAGGCGGAAGTCCTCAACGCATTGAAAACGGCAGCGGGCGGCGTGGCCTATTCACAGGAATATGCCGACCTGGGCTTCCGGTCCCACCTGTACGCCCCCATCAATCTTGACCTGGAAGCGCTGATCGGCCGGAAACAGAAACGGTTTATGGGCGATGCCGCCGCTTATGCCCACCTGGCGATGCAGGAGGCGATCTCGGACGCAGACCTGGGCGAAGAATATACTTCCAATCCCCGCACCGGCCTGATCGTAGGCACCGGCGGCACCTCCACCGAGAACATGGTTGCCGCGGCGGACATATTGCGCAGCCGGGGCGCCCGCAAAGTCGGGCCGACCATGGTGCCCCGGGTCATGGCGAACACGGCCAGCGCCTGCCTGGCGGTGGCCTACAGGATTCAGGGAGTCAATTATTCAATTGCCTCCGCCTGCGCCACCAGCGCCCATTGCATAGGCAACGGTTATGAGCTGATCCAGTCCGGCAAGCAGGACATCATCTTTGCCGGCGGCGGCGATGAGATCCACTGGACCGGCACCCTGCTGTTCGACGCCATGGGTGCGCTGTCGTCAAAGTATAACGATGACCCGGCGAACGCGTCCCGGCCTTTCGACGCGGACCGGGACGGGTTCGTCATCTCCGGCGGCGGCGGTATCATCGTGCTGGAGGAGTATGAACACGCGCTGAAGCGGAACGCGAAGATCTACGCGGAGATCACCGGCTACGGCGCTACCTCGGACGGATTCGACATGGTCAAGCCCTCGGGCGAAGGCGCGGTGCGCTGCATGGAAATGGCGCTGGCAAACGTCACGGGCCCGGTTGACTACATCAACGCCCATGCAACCAGCACGCCGGCAGGCGACACGGGCGAACTGGGCGCCATCCGGTCGGTGTTCGGGGACGGCATCCCGCCGGTCAGTTCGACCAAGGCACTGTCAGGCCACGGCCTCGGCGCGGCGGGCGTTAACGAGGCCATCTTCAGCCTGCTGATGCTCAAGCACGATTTTGTGTGCAAGTCCGCTAATATCCGCAACCTGGACCCGGATGCGGAAGGCGTGCCCATTGCGCTGGAGCGGATCGATAATGCCGGGTTGAACACGGTGATGTCCAACAGCTTCGGGTTCGGTGGAACGAACGCGACCCTCGTTTTTTCAAAGGTTGGGTAAGATAGATGGGGTCAGAGTAAAAATTCTTCGAATTTCTTACTCTGACCCCTGAGCTTGGCGGGATAGACGGAACTCTCGGGGTCGGAGTAAGAATTTCGCCAGAAATTTTACTCTGACCCCTTTAATTCAAGAACTCAGGGATTAAGTTGCGCCAGGATGCGCAGCAGTTCTATGCGGGTCTCTTCCAGGCGCAGGCGGCTGTTCAGCAGTTCGTATTCCACGTCCAGGGCGTCCTGGCGGGCTTCGATGTGCTGTACGAAGGTGGCCCGGCCCACGTCGAGCTTGTCGCCGGTCAATTCCACCACCTCTTTCATGTCGGCGACCGCGGCATCGAACTCCTGCAGGGATTGAATCAAGCCCTGCAGCAGGTCCCAGTTGGAGCGCACGTCGATATCGACCATCTCCCGTTCCGCGGCCAGTTCACGGCGCGCGGTCTCCACCGCCAGCCTGGCCCCGCGCATCTGGGAGCGCTTGAGTCCGCCTTCATACACCGGCACCGACAGGTTGACGCCGCCAACGATGTCGCGGGTATCGATCTGCCCGAAGTGGCCGGCGCTGGCGTTGACCTCCAGGCTCAGGGTCGGCCAGAGTTCGGCCTTGCGGTAATCCAGCTCACCCTCCGCGGCCTCCAGGCGCATGCGCGCCCGCAGCAGGGAGGGCGACCAGTCCTCCGCCCGGTTCAGCGCGTATTCGAGATTGGCCGGGGTCGCCAGTTCCATGCCGGCCAGGGAGGTGGGCGCCAAGTCGTCATGATCAGAGCCCGTCAGCCGCGCCAACTGGGCGCGGGCCACCCGGTAACGGGAATGCGCCTCGATGCGTTGGGCCCTGGCCTGGTGCAGACGGCGCAGCACTTCAAACAGCTCGGTGCGGTCCAGGGTGCCCAGTTCGATGCGGCTGCGCGCGGTACCCTCCAGGTCCCCCAGCAAGTTCTCGAAGTCGCGGCGGCTCTCGTAGATGCGTTCCCGGAACAACTGCTCCGAAAAGGCGCGGGCTACTTCAGCCAGGACTTCCTGGCGCGTTTGTTCAAAGGCGTATTCCGCCTCGGCGATCTCGGCCTCGGCGCGCCGCTGGCGGCCTGCCAGGCGGCCGAAGGTGTACAGGTTCTGGGCGAAATTCAGCCTGCCCCGGTATGACTCGCCCTCGTAAACCTGTGTAAAGCGCGCCTCGCTGCGATTATGGCTGTACCCGCCGATGCCGGACACAGTGAGCGAGGGGCGCCGCATGCTGTTGGCTTCCGTCAGGCGCTCGCGCGCCTCGGCCACGCGGTTCTGCGCAGCGTGTATGCGGGCATCCCGCGCCTGGGTGTCAAGGAATGCCCCGGAGAGGGTGTACCCGTCTGCGCTGTCGGCGGCCGTGGCGGGAGGGGCGATGAAGAGGGGCAGGATGAGTAAATAAAGTGCGCTTCTAATCATTCTTCAACCATGGCCTTGTCCAGCATGTCGGTCAGGGGCTGGGTCAGGTACGACAAGGCGGTGCGGTCGCCGCCGGTGAACATGATGTCGACCGGCATGCCCGGGCCGATGGTGACGTCGCCCATCTTCGCCATCTCTTCCTCGGGCACCACGATGCGGGCGATGTAGTAGGCCGTGCCGGCCTCCTGGTCGCTGAACGCGTCCGCGGAGACGCGCTCGACCTTGCCTTCCACCTGCGGCGTGGTGCGCCAACTGAAGGCGGAGAAGCGCAACCGGGCGGTCTGGCCGGGATACACGTTATCGACGTCGAGGGGGCGCACCTGCCCCTCCACCATGAGCCGGTCCTCGCTGGGGACGATGTTCATGATGGGGTTGCCCGGCGGGATCACCCCGCCCAGGGTGTGCACCGACAGGCCGATGACCTTGCCGTCCTGGGGCGCGACGATGGTGGTGCGGTCCAGCACGTCCGACACCGCGTTGATGCGCTCGCGGGTCTCGAACCATTGCTGCTGCGCCGCGGCGATCTGGTCGGACGCCTCCGTCACCCAGCCGTTCTCGATCTGGAGGATCTCCTGGCGGGTCTCGCCGATCTTCACCCGGGTCGCGGCGATGTCCGCGACAATGCTGCCGAGCCTGCCGACGTTCTGTTCGTATTCACGCTGCCGGCCGATGAGCACACCCTCGTCCACCAGTTGCTGTTCCTTCAGGGCAACCAGGCTTTCCAGGTCCTGCTCGATCAGGCCCTGCTCGCGCAGCAGCGCCCCCCGGCTCGCGTCCTGGCCGCGCACCTGTTCCTCAAGCTGGCTGATACGGTGGCGCAGGATCTCGATCTGGCCGTGGTACTGGCGGCGCCGCACCTCGAACAGGTTCTGCTGCTCGGTGAGGATTTTCTCGATCACCGGGTCATCGCGCAGCGCCAGCAGTTCGCCGGAGAAAGTGATCTCCTCCTGTAACAGGCGTTCGGCATTGAGCCGGTCGATCTCCGCCAGCCGGCCGTAATAGCGGCTTTCCAGGAGTTCGAGCTGGGCGCGGTTCTGGGTCTCGCTCAATTCGATGAGGACGTCGCCGGCCTTGACCTCGCTGCCCTCGCGCACGTACAGTTTCTCCACGATGCCGCCTTCCAGGTGCTGGATGGTCTTGTGTTCCGTGTCCACCACCACCGTGCCCATGGCGACCACGCCCTCGGTCAGCGGCGCCAGCGTGGACCAGGCGAGGAACCCGCCCAGGGCAATGACGATGACGATGATGCCCCGGCGCATTACCACGTCGCGGGACATCAGGGCCTGCAATTCCTTCTTCTCGTCCGCGGCGTCCTGGGACAGGCGGACTTCGTCTTCCTTCGGCCCGCGCAGCAGGGCGGCGGCGTAGCCGTACAGGCGCTGCAGCCTCCTTCGGCCCGCGCAGCAGGGAAGCGGCGTAGCCGTACAGGCGCTGCAGCCAGTCGGTTACCGTACCGAGCGCCAGGTTAACAGGTGATTGTTTTGCTTCTGTTGCCATTGTTTGTTTCTTGGATATGTGGGGCCAGAGTAAAAATTCTTCGAATTTCTTACTCTGACCCCTGTGCTTCACGGATAGACAGGACTCGCGGGGTCGGAGTAAGAATTTCGTTAGAAATTTTACTCTGACCCCAGGTATATCCAGGCAAATCCAGGTATTTCAACTATTGTGCCTGCGCTGTCTTCTCGGCGGCGGCCGGGGCCGGGCGCATGAAGCGCTTCAGGACTTCTTCGCGGGGGCCGCTCTCCAGCAGGACGCCTTCCTTCAGGACCAGTACGTTTTTGACCATCTGCAGCAGGCGGAAGTTGTGGGTCACAATCAGGGTTGTGACGCCGCGCTTGGACAAGGCAAGCAAGGTATTCCTGAGCGCCATCTCGCCGTCCGTGTCCAGGTTCGCGTCCGGTTCATCCAGTATTATCAGCGCCGGGTCGCCGTACAAGGCCCGGGCCAGGGCCACGCGCTGGCGCTGCCCGGCGGACAGGTTGGCGCCGCCGGCCGCGATGGGCGTATTGTAGTTCTCCGGCAGGCGCATGACCATGTCGTGGCAATTCGACTGCTGCGCGGCGGCGAGCACCGCGTCGTTGTCCGGTTCGGACAGGCGGGCGATGTTCTCGGCAACCGTGCCTTCGAACAGTTCCACCTCCTGGGGCAGGTAGCCCACGTGGCGGAAACGGCTCTCGGTGGGCCAATCGCCGATGGCGGCCCCGTCCAGGCGCACCACCCCGCCCTGCGGGCTCCACACACCCACCATGAGGCGGGCCAGGGTGCTCTTGCCGCTGCCGCTGGGGCCGATGAGCCCGGTGGAAGAACCCGGTTCCAGGGTAAATTGCACGCGCTTCAATGTCAGCTTGGTCGTTCCGGGGGGCGCAGCAGACACGCCCTCCACTTCCAGTTTGCCGGTGGGCCGGGGCAGGCTCGTGGCGCCTCCGTGCCGTTCCGGCGGCGCGTTCGTGAGCAGGTTATTGAGGCGGCGCCAGGACTGGCGGGCGGACATGAACCCGCGCCAGGCCGATATGCCCTGCTCGATGGGGGCCAGGGCGCGGCCCAGGATAATGGAGGCGGCGATCATCATGCCCGGCGTGATCTGCTGCTTGAGCACCAGCCAGGCGCCCATGCCGAGGATGCCCACCTGCACGATCTGGCGGCCGGACTTGGACGCAGCCAGCAGCATGCTGATGCGGGAGCCGCCGCGGGCCTGGAACGCGACGCCGCGGTCGTGCTTGTCGCGCCAGCGCCTGCGGAAACCCTCGAACATGCCCATGGCCTCCAGTACGTCCGCATGGCGCAGGCTGCTCTCGACGAAACGGTGGGATTCGGCGGTGTGCTCGGAGGCATTGCGCAAGGGTCCGCGCGAAGTCCATTCCGTCAACAGGGCAATGAACAGGATCAGCAACGCGGCGAAGGTCGCAAAGAAACCCAGCCAGGGGTGGATGATGAAAATCGCGGCGATGAATACCGGCGCCCAGGGGGCGTCGAAAAAGGCAATCGCGGGCGGGCTGGAGATGAACTGGCGCACCGTATCCAGGTCGCGCACGGGCTGGTTGGCGCTCTGCCGGAAGCGCTGCAGGCTGCCGCGGAACACGCCGGACAGCACGTCGTCCAGCACTTCATAGTTCAGGAACAGGGCGATGCGCGCCATCAGGCGCTGGCGCACCCAGTCCAGCA
>JAPOYX010000290.1 GCA_026706345.1 Gemmatimonadota bacterium
GGCGCCGTCGAAGGAGGAATGCTTCCGGATCCCGGTCATCCTCTCACCATCCCTTCCAGCTGCCGTCTGCATGGCGATATTGACGGAATGCCATGGGCTCGAGCGGGAGCTTGGCGATGTCGGCTTCCTTTACTTCGATGCCAAGGCCCGGCCGGTCGCTCACGTTGATGTACCCGTCGGCGATCTGCCAATCGTGCTCGGCATACTGGTCGTAGCGCTCGAAATACGACGGGGCCATTTCCAGGATCAGGAAATTGGGAGTGACCGCAGATGCATGGAAAGCGGCCGCATTCGCGACGGGCCCTGCCACGTTGTGGGGCGCCATCAGCATCTGTTGCCGGTTTGCGCTCTTGGCGATTTCGCAGAACGCGGTGATGCCGAAACAGTGCGTGATGTCCGGCTGCAGAAAGGCGCAAGCCCGGCGCTGGATCAGTTCTTCGAATTCCCTGGCGGCGAACAGCTGCTCACCCGTAGCAACGGGAACCGGACTGCGCTGCGTGACATCCATCAGGGCGTCGACGGACCCGACTTTGACCGGTGCCTCGAGAAACATGGGGGCATAGGGCGCCGCACGTCGGGCGAATTCAATGCTCAGTTCGGGTGTGGGACTCCCGTGCGTGTCCAGCAGAATCGCCGGATCGGGGCCAATCGCCTCGCGCACGGCGGCAATACACTCGAGGCTGCGTGCGATCGCGGCCAGCTCCATGGGGGCGCGGCGCGATTCGAGCGGGTTGCCTTTGACCCCGGCGTAGCCGTTGGCGATCTGTTTCCTCGCCGTCTCCGCAGCCTCGGCGGGCGAGCTCTCAACGAGCCCGCCGCTGGCGTAGACCTGGATACGGTCGCGCCGCCTGCCGCCCAGAATCGCGTGCACGGGCACACCCCAGGCCTTACCGGCAATGTCGTACAGGGCCATGTTGATGGCGGCCACGGCAGTACCGATGATCGGCCCGCCTTTCCAGGGGGCAAAGTTGACGATGTCGTCGGTCAGCGCTTCGACCCGGGTCGGATCCCGGTCGAGCAGAAGCGGGACCAATTGTCGCAGCAGCGTTTCAACCGGCTGAACGAGCCACTCGCCGCTGCCTTCGCCCCAGCCGCTGATGCCGGCATCCGTTTCCAGTTTCAGGAAAAGCCAGCTCTTCATGGTGCTGCAAAGCAATTCGCCGGTTCCGGGATCTCGAATCTCCTGGCCGGTGGGTACGGACAGCGGGTAGGTTTTGACAGAGGTGATCTTCATGAACTCTTCGCCCGGATCGTCTGCTCCACGTCTTCCTTGTAGTCGTCACCCATGACACTCATGGCGCGGTCGATACCCGACCCCTTCGAGGCCTTGAGGTCCAGATCGGTGACCGGCAGCAGCGAAGTAACGTTGGCGTTGCCCCGGAGAAACTTCTCCGCCAGATTGACTCCCGCGCACCAACCGTAGTGGCCGTAGAGGCGCATGATGCGCTGGCGCGCGTAGGCCGGGGTGTGGCCCTGCGACTTATAGCTCATCTCGGCTTCGATGCGCTGCTCTTCCCAACCTGATATATCGACGTACACATCGACTTCGTCTCCCGGTTGGGACGGAGCGCAGTAGTAGATGCGGGCAGGCTTGTGGGGCACGCGCTTCTGGCCCTGACGGGGATGGCTGGCGACGACCAGGGCGTCGTTGACGACGGCAGCCGTCATCGTATGGTCGTCGTGTCCACTGGACAAACGGCTCCTCGTCTGCTTTTCCGGCACCTCCGTAATCAGCAGGTCCGGCCTCACCTCGCAGATGAGGTCGGCGACCTCGTCGACCATTTCATCGCTGCTCCGCAGGGGTTTGTCCGGATACCCCATGCAGCGCACGTCGTCGACACCGAAGAGGGCGCAGGCGCGTTTCGCCTCGTCGTATTTCTGGTCCGTATACTCCTGGCGCTGCTGCTCGGTCACACTCGTGTCGCGCTCGGTCTCGTCCTTGCGCAGCTCTTCAAAGAGCCGCTCGTTGTGCGTGCGGCCCCCGTCGGTCAAAATGGCCACGGTGACTTTATCGCCATTCTGGATGTGATTACCCATCGTTCCCAGGGCGTGGGTGCAGTCGTGGGGGTGGGCAAAGAGTCCCAACAACTGCACCTGCTGCTTCGTCTGCAACCATTGCATGATCATCACTCCTCGTTATAGGCGTCGCTCTCGACGGCAACCAACGGCGCGATGCGCCATGGCCGTCAACAATAGCGCTCCCTCCTCGCTTGACCAAAATATCGATCGTCCGATCGTCGTTCCTGTTCCGCCGCCGCTGCGTGCCGCGTTGTGCCCTTCCCTGGAAAGAGGTGCGAGGTGACCGAAGAAAGAAATGCAAGAGAAATCGTGCTCGCCCGGATCGACCTGTCTGAATGCCCGGCGGGTAAGATCCTCGACTACAACGATCCCGAAAAAAGCCTGGAAGCGAAGGTCTTCAAGGGCTGGAACAATCCCCTGGAATGGGGCCCCAAGCAAGGGCAAAGACCGAGCTCTTACCGGGTCGTCTCCGACGGGGGCGTACAGGTGCTG
>JAPOYX010000291.1 GCA_026706345.1 Gemmatimonadota bacterium
GCCACCTGTTCCGCCATGACGAGTCCCTGGCGGCAGATGCCGGTAAAATCAGCGCCATGACCCGGGATATAACTGAATTTTTATCCGAGCAGCATGGCGTGACCGAAAATGGCGAAATGGAGCAGGTCCGTGTCCTCTACCAGAGTCCCTGTTCCATGCAACACGGCCAGAAAATCGACATACAACCGCAGACCCTGTTGCAGCAAGCCGGCTTCAAGGTACGGGAACTGCCGGAAAAATATATGTGCTGCGGCTCGGCGGGTACCTATAATATCCTGCAACCAGCGATCGCCGCTGAACTGGGAGCAAGAAAAGCGGCCTGTATTGACCAGGCAGACGTGGACGTCGTGGCCAGCGGCAACATGGCCTGCATGATGCACCTGCGGCAATTCACCGATGTCCCCTTTGTGCATACGGCAGAACTGCTTGACTGGGCGACAGGCGGCCCCAAGCCGTTTTAAACTGCAAACCATATGACAACCAGGAGTGAAGCATGAACAACCCGGTAAACATCACCGTATTCCGCTGGGCCGGTGAGTGGGGGCCCTTCAAGGTCAAGATCCCCTGCGGGGAATGTGCATTGACCAAAGACATAATCCAGGACTGTATAGATTCGGACCTGGCCGGTATAGACGTCGAACTCGACATGCGCGACTGGCTCACGGAGTGGTGGAAACCCCTGCCCAAAGGAGGCTGGCATGCCCCGATCGTACTGGTTAACGGCAGGATCATCTCCCAGGGTGCGGCCCTGAACCGGGGCGTACTGACCCAGTCAGTCATTGAGGAAGCAACAGGCAGTTCACAGATACAGGGTAACCACGCTTACGGCAAGGCCACCTGCCCCCACTGCGTGCGCGCCAAGGGATACCTGGAACAGGCCGGAGTCGACTACCAGTACCACGATGTAGTCAAGGACCCGCGCTCGCTGTATGAAATGCTGGCAAGGGTAAAACCGATCATCGGCCCGAAAACCCCGGTTACCGTGCCGCAGATCTGGCTGGACGGGAGCTATGTGGGCGGCGCCGATGAACTGAAGCGCATTCTTGACCTGCCCGAAGTGGAACCGAACCCGGAGCGGGGACAGTGTTCCCTCTCTCCGGCGCGCTGAACTTTAACGTCCAATCTTTGCCTAAGAGTTAAGCGCGAAAGCATTGTTTCTTGAACTGTAAACTCTGGTTAAATCAGAGTTTCCCTGATCATGTCATGTTGAGGAGAAAATCATGAGCGAAAGCAAGTGCCCGGTAATGGGCAAAGCCGGCAATGGCGCCGGTGGCAGAGGTACGACAAACCGGGACTGGTGGCCGGACCAGTTGGAACTGGATCTTCTACGCCAGCATTCTTCCAGGTCCGACCCGATGGGCGAGGATTTCAACTACGCTGAAGAGTTCAAAACCCTGGACCTGGCCGCGGTAAAGCAGGACCTCTATGAACTGATGACCACGTCACAGGACTGGTGGCCGGCCGACTACGGTCACTACGGTCCATTCTTTATCCGCATGGCGTGGCACAGCGCCGGCACCTACCGGATCGGCGACGGCCGCGGTGGCGGCGGGACCGGCAACCAACGCTTTGCCCCCGTCAACAGCTGGCCTGATAACGGCAACCTGGACAAGGCGCGCCTGCTGCTCTGGCCGATCAAGAAAAAATACGGCAGAAAAATTTCATGGGCCGATCTCATGATTCTGGCCGGCAACTGCGCCCTGGAGTCGATGGGATTCAAGACCTTCGGATTCGCCGGCGGGCGCGAGGACATCTGGGAACCCGAGGCGGACATTGACTGGGGCGTTGAGAACGAGTGGCTCGGCGACAGGCGCTACAGCGGCGACCGGGAACTCGCGGAGCCTCTCGGCGCGGTCCAGATGGGCCTGATCTACGTGAACCCGGAAGGTCCCAACGCCAATCCCGACCCGTTCGCCTCGGGCCGGGACATTCGCGAGACTTTCGGCCGTATGGCAATGAACGGCGAGGAGACCGTCGCGCTTACCGCGGGTGGTCACACCTTCGGCAAGGCCCACGGCGCGGCTCCCGCGGACACCTATGTCGGTCCCGAACCGGAGGGCGCTCCCATAGAGCAGCAGGGCCTCGGCTGGAAAAGCAGTTTCGGCAGCGGCAAGGCCGGCGACGCGATCACCAGCGGCATCGAAGGCGCATGGACCTCTACTCCCACAACGTGGGACAACAGCTACTTCGACACCTTGTTCGGTTACGAGTGGGAACTTACCAAGAGTCCTGCCGGCGCGTGGCAGTGGAAGCCCGCGAACGGCGCGGGCTCAGATACCGTGCCGGATGCCCACGACCCGGACAAACGGCACGCGCCCATGATGACCACGGCGGACATGGCCATGCGCTCGGACCCCATCTATGAATCGATCTCTCGGCGCTTCCACGAGAACCCGGACGAGTTCGCCGATGCGTTCGCCCGGGCGTGGTTCAAGCTGACGCACCGCGACATGGGGCCGGTCTCGCGCTACCTCGGCCCGGAGGTCCCCGGCGAGCCGCTCCTGTGGCAGGATCCGGTGCCCGCCGTCGACCATGCGCTGATCGACGCGCAGGACGTCGCCGCGCTCAAGAGCCGGATCCTCGACTCGGCGCTGTCCGTCTCGCAACTCGTCTCGACCGCCTGGGCGTCGGCTTCGACGTTCCGCGGCAGCGACAAGCGCGGCGGGGCGAACGGGGCGCGCATTCGCC
>JAPOYX010000292.1:0-1828 GCA_026706345.1 Gemmatimonadota bacterium
CTGAACGGCACCTCGACCCCGCGACGCAAGGCCGGACGTTCCTTCATTTTATCCATCCACCGCTTGAGATGGGGCAGCCCTTCTCGCGAGACGCCGGACCACTTGTACGTCCGCGCCCAGCACCAATTGGCGATGTCGGCAATCGAGAAGTCGTCCGCCAACCACTCGCGGCCACTGAGATGCGAGTCGAGCACCTCAAAAAGACGCCGGCACTCATTCTGGTACCGGTCGATCGCCGGTTGAATCTTTTCCGGGAAGTATCGGTAGAAGACATTCGCCTGGCCCATCATGGGGCCGACACCACTCATCTGAAACATCAGCCATTGAATGACCCGGGACCGCCCCTTGGGATCGGCCGGCAACAATCGCCCGGTCTTCTCCGCCAGGTAGATCATCAGTGCGCCCGACTCGAAGACCACGAAGTCGCCCGCTTCGCGGTCGATGATGGCAGGGATCCGGCCGTTCGGATTAATGCGAAGATACCAGTCTTCCTTCTGCACCTGCTTCGCCAGCTCGATGCTGTGAACTTCGTAGGGGAGTTCGAGTTCTTCGAGCGTGCAGGAAGCCTTCCACCCATTCGGTGTGGGTGCGGTGTACAGATCGATCATGTCGGTGGCCGTGTGTTCGAACGCGTGCCGCTGACGCCGATTCGCGATTCAGGCTAGTCCCACTCTTTGACGACGCCGTCCGGCGTCGTTAGCGTATCCATTCGCCACCGATGCGGACCTTGCGAGGCTGGCGGAAACTGTCGAAGAAGATACCGTTGCCTTCCTCGTCCAAGAATTCGAGCGACTGCTGGAACATACCGCCCGGGGGTGAGCCGGGATTGACCCTCGCTTCGATAATGTACAGCTTGCTCTCGAGCAGGTAGAGGCCCGCGAACGTGCGCGTTCCGTCGGGATTGGTCGTGTGCAGCTGATGCCCATCGAGGCGGCCGATGTAATGGTAGTTGTCGTACTCGACGCTCTGCGCGCGCTCGCGAATCCCTCTCGCCGCAAAGGCGACCGATCCGCGCACGTCCACCTCGCCGTAGACCGGGAGATAAATGTCGTCGAGCTCTTCGAGGCGCTTCATGTGAAGCTCCATCGAATCGGTATAGTCGACGACCGTCAGCGTGAACGTCCCTTGATCGGTCACGGCCTTGTGCACCTTCGCGGGGACCACGATGCCGTACTCGGTCTCGAAGTCCACCGTCTCGATGTCGAATGTGCCGCCCGGTGACATGATCCGGAACTTGCCGTCTTCATCGGTAAACGGCGCCCACCGCTGGGCGAGGGCCGAGCTGCTGAAGAGCAGGATCGATGCCAGTGTGAGGAATCGCAGAAGACGCATGGGTAACTCCAAAGGGAAACATCTGATTTTCGAAAATATTGCCACAAAGGGGGCGCATTGATCCATTTGAAGGGGCGTCAGGAAGATCCCCGGGATGCACGCTCACCACGGTTCAATATACGTTCTGACGTCTGTTTCGAAGCTCCACGCCGAGCACGGATACCATTTCTCGGCGTACCAGTCAGAAAGGTCGACGAAGTGACCTGTTTTAGTACTCCTCTTCTTCCGGGATCGCCACCTCCTCGCCGAAAGAGGGCGCAAAGGCGCTGCCGTGAAACTGGGTGATGGGCCCCTTCGGCGTGAGATCCTTGCCCGCCAGCCCCGGATAGTCCGGAGCCCAGCGCAGGGGGGACCAGCCGTTGAAGACATTCTGATGATCCGGGTTCTCGGTAATCAGCGTCTTCACGATCTCCCCGCCCCAGGTCACGGGGCCAACGTAGTCCCAGACCACTTCACCGTCCGGTGTCAGCTCCACCATGCGGCCAGGCCGCGCCAG
>JAPOYX010000292.1:1864-3236 GCA_026706345.1 Gemmatimonadota bacterium
GGGGGTTAACGTACTTCCAGACCACTTCACCGTCCGGTGTCAGCTCCACCATGCGGCCAGGCCGCGCCAGTTGCACGAGCGTGTTACCGTTCTGCAGGCGCTGGACCGCCGAGCCGTGGAAGCTGTTGAAGCCGTCAGTGGTGTGGTACATGGACACGATCTGGTTCGAGAACAGACGACGGGATGCCCTGGGATCCTGTTGTCCCAGGGAGCGTCTCGTGCCCGGCATGACGTTCGTGTAGCCGGCTTCCGGCGGATTCACATAGTGGTCCTTCTCCACCCCGTTTTCACCCAGGTACGGATTGAGCTCCATGAACTCCGACTGGGGATCGCCATCGCCGTACGCTCGCGGCACCGACAATCCGTTATTGAACAGCAGCAGATTCCCGGCGCCGGGGAATCCGTCCCTGATCCACTGAATGTCGTGGACGCCCCCGACCTGCAGGTGGCCGGAGAATTCCTGGAGCGCCCAGTTCTTTTCCGCGTAGTGAGGGTGCTCGCCCTGACCATAGATCGCCGGATTACCGAAGCGGTAGAGAAAATCGCCGGCCTCGCCGGCCGCGAGCTCGATGCTTTCCTCAGGATCACCGGCCACGAACGTTCCGTCGTGATCGATGATGTATATCTCTTTCGTAAAGTTGCAGCTGACGGCGATATGGCCCGTCTCCGGGTTGTAGTCCAGCCCGTTGCAATGCACGTAGTCCGGCGAGAGCACGCCCCAGTTGATGTCGAGCCGCTGCGGATAGTCCGCGATGGAACGTCCGTCGCCGACGTAGTTGAGCTTCGAGCTATCGACGTCCTGGACAAGGTGATCGCGAAACCGCCACTCCCAGATCACCGTGCCGCTATTGTCGATCTCGACGATCGTGTCGATTTGCGCGCCGTCGTAGCGTTCGGCGGCACCCGGGTTCGCACCGAGTGCGATTGCCTCGTCATGCGTCAGCCGCGCATTGGCGATATAGAGGACCGTGTAGTCATCAAGCTCGGCGTTATAGATGCGCAGATGATCGTGATGGGGGCTGTAGTCCTCGCGCGGCTCCGTGTACTCCCAGAGCGTCTGACCTTCCCAGTCCCGAATGGCGAACCTCTTGTTGCCCAAGTACCCGAATACGGTGCCGTCTTCCTGCAAGTAGGCGTCATGAAAATCGGGAAAATAGTTCACGACCTGACCCGCCATGTCGATCAGATAAGCGCCCGGAACCCGCTGGGTCTTCACCATGGTGTAGCCGGAATGGGCTTTGTGCGGGTCCCAGTAGATTACCTCCGTGGGTCCGCGGGAGGCCTCGTAGGCGGAGACGGAGCCCGACATGACGACCAACAGCCCCGTAACGAAGCCAACCGATAGATTTGCAAGCCTGGTTCTCATTTGTCT
>JAPOYX010000293.1 GCA_026706345.1 Gemmatimonadota bacterium
CGTATTTGAGATCCTGTAGCTTCGTGACTAGGGACTCTTCAAGATCGCGTTCGGGTGTGCTCATATGGCCTACCCAATTCATCGGTCATTGGTCCAGCCGCCTTCGTTGGACTGTCCGATGAAAATGTTGTGACGGCACCCGACTTCTTAGTGAGAGTCTTCGGGAGATTTCGGGCTGTATACACCGTGTATATACTACAAGGTGTAAATACTACACCCTACGGTTCATTTCCGCAAGAAGAAGGACTGGTGGCACGATGGTTGGGGGAGGGATGGAGGTCGAGAAGGTCGCCGCCCTGGCGGAACTCATGGGGGATCAGAGGTGCCGGAATCAGAAGGAGGAGCGGTCTCGTTAACGATCACATTCGTTAGATCTTCGGCTTTGCCAGGTGCTGTTATGGCATTGTCAGAAGCTTTCTGAGCGCTGCCCCTTGCCTCGTTACGCTGATTCTCGAAAGGAAATTCGAGATCGTGCTACGAGACGCCGACAAAAATGGATAGGCGGACGGGTTTCTTTGCAGGACCACCGCGCGTCGCGTACAGTATAAGGGTGTCAACATTGACAGACTGTGGAGGGAGGTAGTATTATACAACGTAATACACTCCCGCAGATTCAAAGATGTAAGGAGACCATCATGGCCTCGCTCAGTACAGAAATAGCGGCTTACGAGAAAATGAGAGATTACTTGGAGGCGGACCATTTTGGCGAATGGGTTATCATATGCGATGAAAAACTACAAGGGGCATACCCAACATCAGAAGAGGCAGCCTATAACGCTGTTAAGCGATTCGGGCGTGGTCCTTTCTTAATCCGGCACGTTGGTGAACCTCCTAAAACACTACCGGTTTCTGTGATGTATAGGGTTTGAGATGGCTTCAGTAAGAGCGGGATTCAGCAACACCAAAGACGAGTTAGCACCAGACCTGTTAGTGCAATTTGGGCCTACATTAATGGTGCAAATAGGGTTCGATCCAGACTTCCAACCTGGAGGGCTACACCCCAATCTGCCCAGTGTACCTTCGCCGGCCTTAATTGATACAGGGGCGACGGAAAGCTGTATAGATTCTACCCTTGCTTTGAATTTGAATTTGCCAGTAGTAGATAGGCAGACTGTCTCTGGGGCACACGGTTCGCATGCTTTGAACTATCACCTCGCCCAGATTTACGTGCCCGATCTACAATATACAGTATATGGATTGTTTGCAGGGGTACATCTCACTGTCGGCGGTCAACCTCATAACGCTATTATGGGGCGGACTTTTCTGCAAGGTTTTACCATGACTTACGAAGGTACTACCGGGTCGGTAACAATCAGCCGTGATAACGATGCCTAAGATCCTGATACCGACCTATACTGCGAGTCTGGTCAGGTTCCAGCAACGACGCGTGAGTTGTGTGGTTGGGGCGACTATCAAATAAACGAGCGGGCTCCCATGCCGGGCGCCGGCGGGTCCGGTTAACCAGAGGTCCACGGTAGTTCGTCCTTCGTGTAGGTACCGCTCAAGGCTGTTCAACGCTTGATACTTCTTCCAACGGTTTTACGTAATCCTAGAAGAATCCTACCAATACGGTAATTAAACATCGTCCGAGAATCGGGAAACAGTATGGGAGATTTACCTAGACCATTTAATGCGGTAGAAAAGCAGTGCTGTAGAAACTGTCATTTTCTATCAAAAAGACTAAAGAACGGCAGCGGAGGATACTCAAAACCGGTATCGTGGACAGAGGATGAGCGATTTCAGTTTGATTACTTTAGAAGACATCGAAACTCGAACGAATTACCGGCTGGGGTAAGTTTCGATACGGTTCTATGTTACAAAAACGTATGGCCGCAGATCGAGTATGAGTACTATTTGCCCACCTTAAATGTTATTGATTCGGTAATCAACGAAGAACGAACTGATTGTTTCCATATCGCGTCACGACCGGGAATGGCGTTCGAGACCGCAGAGGAACTATTTCGGATCGAAAACGAAAACAAGAAATTAAGGAATGCACATTGGGCTACAGTCGCAGGTTTGACTATTGCAGGTCTTGGGCTGTTTTTAAACTTTATCGTGCAAGTCGTCGCTCGAAATTCATCCACTCCCTGACATTACCTATTATTCATCCCAAAGCCGCATGAGCCAGTCTCGATTTTCCAATCCTTCATCAGACTACGGGAATCATGGGTCGCCCCGGCTTCGTAGTCGACGGAAAGATCAGGTCTTGCCCATCCCGTTAGTGTTCCGCTTCATCCGATACCGCTTAAGCCGTCTCTGCCAGCGATACGCGGTGATGTTTCCCGCTCTTCATCCGTACCGTTAAAATCTCCCACATAGCTGTACTTGGCCAATCTCGCACTGGGAACTTCTCGGTAATCAATTGCCTAATGGCGCTGTTTCTTCGTTCGGTAGGGACACGCAAGACAAAATAAAACCCCGAAACCCTTTACAAATAGAGGTTTCGAGGTGCGTGTTGGGGACAAGTTAGGACTATATGGGAAGGTTAACTTGATGGAGGTGGGGGGAATCGAACCCCCGTCCGGAAGTGCCTAAGCGGGAACGTCTACATGCATAGCCTGTTTTTTGGTCTCGTTCCGGAGAACTCCAGCAGGCAGGATTTAACCGGAACCAGCCTCAGTTGAGTCTCGCCGGCGCCCTGAGGCGCGACGCCCGGCCAGCCTGCTTTATCGACGTTTTTGACCATCCCGCAGGCGGGGCTGATCAAAAACGGGTTGCGCTAAGTTACCTTAGGCAGCCATTGCATACGAAGGTTCGTCTGCAGATAATTTTGTTCCCAATGGTTTAACGAGGTTATCGGGGACCTCGGCACGCGGTTCCCACCGCATCCACTCCCGTCGAATCCTTTCACCCCCATGTCAAAGAAGGTAGGGCATTTGCCCGTCCCTGTCAAATCCACCCTTGCGCAATGGCGCGGGTGCGATCGGGATCGGGCAGTGCACCGCCAGGGAATCGAACCCCGAACCCACTGATTAAGAGTCAGTTGCTCTGCCAATTGAGCTAGCGGTGCATCCATGAGCGCGGAAGGAATCGAACCTTCGACCCACAGATTAAAAGTCTGTTGCTCTGCCAACTGAGCTACGCGCCCTCGCAGGCGAAGCAAGATAAGCGGTTTCGCCTCGAAGGTCAACCAATTTCCGGTTTTGGACAGGCTGGCCGATCGGCCCCGGCCGTAGTGTGCTAATAGCACCTGTATTTGGGTTTTCGGCTCGTGTCAGGTTGGGCCTGGTCCTGATATCCAGCAACCCGGTTTTCCCACGACCCCGCGACCCCGCGAACCTGCGTGAGCTCTAAACGCGGCAAACCCGCGAATGCCCTACAGGAATATGGTCGCGTCCCGGTGCGATCCGACGGAGACGATATTCACGTCGGTCTTCACCAGTTCCGAAACCCGTTCGATATAGGCGCGGGCTTTAACCGGAAGATCGCTCCACGTCCGGATGTGCCCGGTGGGCCGGTCCCAGCCTTCCATCTCTTCGTAGACGGGTTCGCACCGGGCGAGGACGTTCGCGTCGTTGGGCAGGTGGGGGATCACGTCGCCGTTCAGCCGGTAGCCCACGCACAGCCGGAGCGTCTGGAGACTGTCCAGCGTGTCGAGCCGGGCGAGCGCCAGGCTGTCGATGCCGTTCACCATGACGGCGTAGCGAACGACCATGGCGTCGAACCAGCCGCAACGCCGAGGCCTGCCCGTCGTGGCGCCGTATTCGCCCGCCATGCGCCGGAACTCGTCGCCCCACCTCGACGGAAACTCCGTGGGGAAGGGCCCGTTACCCACCCGGGTGGTGTAGGCCTTGGCCACGCCGATGACTTCGTCGATACGAGTGGGTCCGACGCCGGCGCCCATGCAGGCGGCGCCCGTGGTCGTGTTGGAAGACGTGACGTACGGGTAGGTCCCGTGGTCCACGTCCAGCAAGGTGCCCTGGCTGCCCTCGAAGAGGATCTCCTTACCATCGTCAATGGCGTCGTTGAGGTATTCCGAGGTGTTGATCACGTATGGACCGATCTGCCGGGCGAAAGCCAGGTATTCCTCGATGATCCGGTCCGCGTCCAGCGCCTCGGCCTGGTAGATGGCGTCGAGGATCCTGTTCGCCTCGTCGATGTTTCGCTGCAGCTTCTCCCTGAGCACGCCGTGGTCATGCAGGTCGACGATGCGTATGCCCTTGCGTGCGGCCTTGTCCGCGTAGGCAGGCCCGATGCCCCGGCCCGTCGTGCCGATGCGCTCTTCTTCCTGCCTTTGTTCCTCTCCGACCCGGTCGATCAGCTTGTGATACGGCATGATGAGATGGGCGTTGTGGCTGATGAACAGGCGTCCCGCCACGTCGATGCCGTGCGATCCGAGCATCTCGATCTCTTCCATCAGCGCTTCGGGATCGATCACGGTGCCGTTACCGATAACGCAGGCCTTTTCCGGTCGAAGAATGCCCACGGGAATCAAGTGGAGGATGTATTCCTGGTCTCCGATCTGGACAGTGTGCCCGGCGTTGGCACCGCCCTGGAACCGCACGACGATATCGGCTTGCTCACTCAGAAAATCGACGATCTTGCCCTTGCCTTCGTCGCCCCAGGCTGCGCCTACGAGAATGCGAACGGCCATCTTTGCTTCCATCTCCCTGACTTATGCCCGGATGGTCGGCGCTACGCGTCATCAGAGACCGGAATCCGGGGCCACAAACAATAAAAGGGCGAGTCATAAGACCCGCCCTCGAGACCGTTAGATCTTACAGTTCATTGTATGCAGTATGAAAACGGAAGGTCAAGAAAAAACGGCTGACAAAAGCGCGTGATGTCAGATCGCCGGCGCACTGTCGGCGCATCACCATAAAGCCGCCGGCGCACCGCCGGCACCTAACCAGCGTATCGCCAGCGTGGGCCCGCACATTGGCTTCGCATCGCTGTCGCACCGCCGGACAGATCGGTTGACAATCGAGGCGTACGGGGTACTAATGATGTAAGACTGAAAGCGGGCGGGAGCGAAGGACGCGCAAGTCCCAATTCAAAAGAGGATTGGAGGCAAGACCTACCCATGTATTCATGTATCAACGGCGCGACGACCATGCCCTATACGCTCGAGCAGGATCTGGCAGCCGCGGCGAAAGCAGGGTTCGATGCCGTGGAGATCTGGTCCAGGAAACTGGACGCGTATCTGCGGGACCACGATGCCGTCGACCTCATGGCGCTCCTGGATGGCTACGGGTTGCGTGCGGCCTCGCTGTGTCCTTACGGACTGGTCGGGTTCTCCGATAACAGGAAAGAACTGGAAACCATCGAACACGCGGCGGCGGTTGCCGCGGAGATCGGTTGCCCTGTCCTCCTGGTCTGTGCCGACGCGCCTCCGGAAGGCATGGGTAGAGAGGCAGCGTACGACATCATGGCCGCCACGGCCCGCGCATACGCCGAGCGCGCCGCTGCCCACGGCGTCAAGGTCGCCATCGAACCCCTCGGGCGACATCCCTTCATCCCGGGACCCCGTGAGGCCCTGGCGGTGATCGAACGGGCCGGGCACGACAACCTGGGTTTGATGATGGACTTCTTCCACTACTACAAGTCGGGCGTTCCCCTCGAGGACATACGGGCTATCCCCACCGAACTACTGCTGATCGTCCACGTCGACGACTGCGAGGATCTCCCGCCTGAAGCGTTGACCGACCAGCATCGTGTCTACATGGGCGACGGCGTGCTGCCCCTGAAGGACATGCTGGGCGTGCTGCGGGAGAAGGGCTACTCGGGCGCCCTGTCCGTCGAGATCTTCCGGGAGGAATACTGGGCGAAGGACCCGGTGGACATATCCGTCGCGGCGAAAGCGGCCTACGACCGCATGATGGTCCTCTGATTCCAGCACTTCGCTTTACCCGATATACCGCGATTCGAGATAGTCACCCGCCGCCGGGCCGACAACGAGCCGCCTACCGATTGGCGCTATTCCGCTTCCGGCTTACTGTACCGCAGGTTCAGGGTTTTGGGATGGGCGGCGCGCGCCTCGTCGAGGCGGCCGACCGGCGTGGTGTGTGGGGCGCCTCGGACAAGCTCCGGGTCGTTTTCCGCTTCTTCGGCGATTGCCGTCATGGCGTCGATGAACTGGTCGATGGATTCCTTGCTCTCGGTTTCCGTGGGTTCGACCATGGCCGCCTCGGGCACGATGAGCGGGAAGTAGATCGTCGGTGCGTAGAAACCGTAGTCGAGCAGGCGCTTGGCGATATCGAGCATCCTGACGCCGTGCTCGCGGAACCGGGTGCCGGAGGCCACGAACTCGTGCTGGCAGGGCACCTCGGCGGGAATGGGGGTCTCCTTCTGTGCGCCGTGGACGAGAACGGTGCGGGGGTAGTGTTTCTCCAGGCGCCGCATGATGTAGTTGGCGTTCAGGATGGCGTTCTCGCTCACCTGGCGCAGGCCGTCGGGACCGTTGGCGCGGATATAGGCGTAGGCCCTGACCATCATGCCGAAGCTGCCGCCGAAGCCGCGGACGCGGCCGATGGACTCCGGCCGATCGTAGTGGAACCGGTACGCGTCGCGGTCCTTCACCGGCACGGGCGTCGGCAGGAAACGGACCAGGTCGCTCCGCACTCCGACGGGTCCCGCCCCCGGGCCGCCGCCCCCGTGGGGTGTGGAAAAGGTCTTGTGCAGGTTGAAGTGGACGACGTCGAATCCCATGTCGCCGGGCCGGGCGATGCCGAGGACGGCGTTGAGATTCGCCCCGTCCATGTAGAGCAGGGCCCCGGCGTCGTGGACGATGTCCGCGATGGTGCGTATCTCCGATTCGAACAGCCCAAGCGTATTCGGATTGGTAAGCATGAAGGCGGCCGTCTCCTCGTCGATCAGCTCCGCCAGCCGGCCGGTGTCCACGAGCCCGTGGGCATTGGTCGGGATCTGCACCGTCTCGTAACCCACCAGGGTG